>JAYSTT010000166.1:0-1621 GCA_043719495.1 Ferruginibacter sp.
AATAATTTACCGCCACACAATGCCGGACTGCAACACCGGCTTTACCTGAATGATGGAAAAGGACATTTTTCAAAAACAAAAGATGCGTTTCCTGAAAACAATTCCAATATTTCTGTGGCCATTGAAAATGATTTTGATGGCGATGGCGACCTGGATATTTTTGTTGGTGGAAGAAGCATGAGCTATAATTACGGAGTAGCACCAACAAGTTATATTTATGAAAATGATGGGAAAGGGCATTTTACAGATGTTACAAAAACAAAAGCGGCTGCCCTTGAAAAAATCGGAATGGTTACAGATGCAGTGTGGGCCAATATTACAGGCGATGATAAAAAAGAACTGGTGATTGTGGGAGAATGGATGAGCCCCAAAATTTTCAGTTATAGTAATAATAAGTTTACAGAGGTAAAAACTAATATGAATAATATGAACGGTTGGTGGCAAACAGTTAAGGCCGCCGATCTGGATGGTGATGGTAAAGAAGACCTGGTATTGGCTAACCTGGGAGAAAATTTTTATCTGCAGCCCGATGAAAAAAACCCTGTAAAGCTCTGGATAAATGATTTTGATGGTAATGGTGAGCTTGACAAAATATTTTCCCGTACAGTTGGCGGCAATGATGTGCCGGTTTTTTTAAAAAGGGAGTTTACAGATATGCTGCCTTCGTTTAAGAAAGAAAACCTGCGGCATCATGTTTTCGCAAAAAAAACCATACAAACTTTATTTAAGCCCGAGCAGTTAAAAAATACAGTGGTAAATTTTTTTAATTACAGCAGTAGTTGTATAGCATACAATAATGGGCAGGGAAATTTTGAAATAAATAAATTGCCGGTAATTGCACAACTCAGTTGTATAAATGCAATGCTATGCAGGGATATTGATAATGATGGCAAAATTGATTTACTGTTTGGAGGAAATTTACCGGATTGCTTGCCGCAGTTTGGCAGGTTGGATGCAGACCAGGGAACGGTTTTGATAAATAAAGGAAATAAACGGTGGGAAGAAATGCCTACAAAAAAAACAGGTATTATTGTTAAAGGCGTAATCAGGGATATAAAATGGATTGCCCAAAAGAACAGTGCTACTTTGCTATTTTTACAAAACAATGATTATCCGGTTATGTATAAAATGAAATTTAAAAACGCTCAATAGAAAATAAACTGATGAAGAGTGCGACGCCAATGAAGCTTAATAGTAATTCTAAAGCCTGGTACACAAAAAAAATATTTATTTTTTTGTTGCTTGTGATTATAATATTATCCTGCAATTCAAAAAAAGAAAATAAACCCTATTTATTTGAAGCCCTCGAAGCAAAACAAACCGGGCTCAACTTTGTAAACAAACTTACTGCCGAACCTGACTTTAACATGTTTAAGTACATGTATTTTTATAATGGTGCAGGCGTTGGGGCCGGCGATTTTAATAATGATGGCCTTACCGATCTTTTTTTTGCAAGTAACCAGGGACAAAATAAATTATACATAAACAAAGGAGGACTTCATTTTGAAGACGTAACGGTTGAAGCAAAAATCCCTGACGATGGTGGATGGAGTACCGGTGTATCTGTGGTTGATATTAATAATGACGGATTACTTGATCTGTACATTTGCAGGGTTGGTAA
>JAYSTT010000167.1:0-24215 GCA_043719495.1 Ferruginibacter sp.
GGCACAATGCCAGTGTAATTGTAAAAAAATATAAAGCTTAATCAAGGGTTGTGTTTATAGTTTTGTAACAGGTAATTGTACTGCTTTTTTCCTTTCAATTAATTAAAAGAAAAATAATTCCCCTTTTCAAATATTTTTTCAACTTTTATTTTATACCAATCAGGTATAAAATTATGTTTTCAGCCTGAGCTTGTCGAAGGGGGTTACCCTATAGCACCGGATTCTACCAATTCAACCTCACAGAATTTAAGAGTATAGATTTGATGCCTGATAGGTATATTTCTTATACCAGGCAATCGTAATTCTTACAGCTCAGTTTGCATATTTTTTTCTTAATTTACAATATGACCATTTATTTTCTCAGCGGACTTGGCGCCAATTACAGTGCTTTTAAATACTTAACATTTCCACCAAATACTGAAACGATTTTTTTAGATTGGCTTGTTCCAACAAAAAACGAAACGCTTAAGGAATATGCCTTCCGTATTGCAGAAAAAATTGATTCTTCAAAGCCTTTTATATTGGTTGGCTTATCATTTGGCGGCATACTTGCCACCGAAGTTTTAGAATTTGTACAGCCAAAAAAAACAATTCTTATTTCAAGCGCTGCAAGGCGGCAGGAGCTGCCTTTATATTATAAACTGGCCGGGGTACTTCGCCTTAATGCACTTCTTCCGTCAGCATCAATAAAAAAAGGTAATGTAATTATCAACTGGCTAATGGGAGTATCGGCAACAAGTGATAAAAATCTTGTGCATGAAATTCTTGCTGCATCAAACCCTGTATTTTCCAAATGGGCCATCAATGAAATTGTAAACTGGAAAAGAGTTATTGCTCCCCAAAATATAATTCGTATTCATGGCAGTAAAGACAGGGTATTACCGATAATAAATTTTAAGCCCAATTACTTGGTAAAAGATGGCGGGCATTTTATGATTGCTAACAGGGCAGCTGATATATCAAAAATATTAGAGCAGGAATTGAGCAGCATTTATACGAATTAAACATTGAAATTGTACTGTCAGGCTAAACTTGTCCAGCCCAACCACAGCTTTGTATGTTGGTTGAACTTACCCAAAGCTACGCTCATAAAAAATCTAATATGCTGTGTTTTTATTTTGCTTCCGCAACTTTGTTACAATTAAAACCTGTCCATAGTTGATTAAGGCTTTGCCAAATATTGTCGCTAAAAGGTTTTGGGGATATTTCGTAAAATAGGAAAGTTTTATTTTGTCCTGAACAAATTTTCAGATGAACTATACAGTTTAGAATGATTGGTTTTTGCTCCATATAGTCAAGCATATCAATTGTTCCACTAAATGTTTTTAAATCTCCCTTATTTGTTTTCACTTTTTTAAATGCCGTTTTTACAGGTACTAATTTGTCGGCTGTAATTTTACGGGGTTCAATATTACTACCAACAAGTCCAGTATAATATGCTTTTAAATTGTTTGCTACAATTTTGACGTTTGTTTTTGGCCTGTAGTCTAAATACCATAAAAAGGCGTAGGTCCAGTATTCATCACTTTTTGCTTTGCCCCAACCCGGGGTAAATCTAATATCCTCAACACCTTTATATAGTATTTTGGGTGCAAATGAAATTGGAATTAAGAAACGTTCAATATCCCAACCTTTTGGAATGCCAAGAGTATAGGGTGCCTTCCATTGCTTTCCGTCAAATTCAACTTCGGGGGTTTGTGCAAATGTGCTTAAAGAAGTTAAGCACAGTATTGCCACTATTAAATTTTTCATTCAATGATTTTACACTTTTAATGTGCAACCTGAATTACCTGTTACAAGGGGATAACTTTAATGTCTAATTATAATTAATTGGTAACATTTTCTTTTTAGTAATTGAAATCATCAATAATTGCAATGCTACCTTATCAATACCACATAACCTTTCTTCTTTACTTTAATATTGCGGTAATTGGTACCCTCGGCATACCAAACATAAGTGGCAGCATCCTGGCCTTTGCCAGCAAAAGTTCCGTCCCACCCTCTTTCTGCATCTGTACCGCTGTACAATAACTGGCCCCACCGGTTATATACCTTAAATAAATCCAGCGATTTCATACCCAAAAGTATGGGGCGAAAAATATCATTTTTACCATCGCCATTGGGGCTAAAGGCTGTAGGTACATAAAAGCCCGGCTCTACTTTAAAAAGGTGCACCCTTATACTGTCGTAAGCAAAACAGCCATCATTATTACTTACCCTTACAATATATTCTATATCACTTTGCGGTAAACTTACAGGGTTGGGTATACCGATGTTAGTTAGCCATTGTGCAGGGCTCCATAAATAATTAATGCTGCCCGTTGCCTGTAATAATAAAGGCTGATCCAATACTACTGAGGTATCCCTTGGCCCGGCATCGGCAATAATTTTAGCAACCGTAACAAAAATAGTATCCTTTGAAGGTTTGGGGCAACCCAAAACATCTGTTACAGTTACAATATACCTTATGCTGGCAGTAGGATTTACCGAAACAGGATTGGGTATTAACCGGTTATTTAAAAAAGCCCCCGGCGACCAGGTGTAAGAAGTTCCGCCAGTTGCATTTAATTGTGCCGAAAAGCCAAAACAAATGATTTTATCGGCACCGGCATCGGCTTTTGGATAAGGCACCACATTTATGCGTATATCATTTTGTGCAAGGCATTTGCCAATGCTGCCCACCACATGGTAAATAGTGTTAGTAAGCGGTATGGCTATTGGGTTTTTTATTTTGTTGTTATTAAGTGTATTGCCTGCCGGGGTTTCTGACCAAATATAATTTAGTGCATTACTGTTAAGCCGTAAAACTATGGGGTCGGTTTGGCAAATAGTGGTATCGGGCTGCGCCGATTGGGTTACCACACTTACCACATTTACTTTTATGGTATCGCTGCCTATGCAACCAAACGGATCAGTAAGTGTAACCATATAGTCGGTAGTTACATCGGGGCTTACCAACGGATTGCGTATGGTAAGGCTGCTGATATTATAATTAGGGCTCCACAAAAAATTACCTGTGCCAATAGCATTAAGCTGCAGGGTATCAATAGCGCAAATTAAGGTATCGTTACCTGCAGATAAGGCAGGTTTATCTGTAATAATAATGGTGGTATCTATTATACCGCTGCAACCTTTATTGCTGGCAACTGTAAAATGTATATTGTAACTGTTTGCAGTGGCATAAGTATGGGTGGGGTTTTTAAGGATTGATGTATTGGTTGCAGACCCAATATCGCCAAAGTTCCAACTCCATGCATTGGTAGAGCCATAGGTGGCAGTGGTAAGATCTGTAAATTGTATAGGTGTGTTTTTACATTGCCCCGCTACCGAAATTTTAGGGAAGAAACCTGGGTAAACTTTTATGGGCTTGATTACAGAGTCTATACATTGTCCAGCAATAGATACCACTAATTTAACATTAAAAACCCCGCTATCTGTAAAAGTGTGGGTAGGTACCTGAAGATTGGATGTATTAGATGCACCACTTGCAGGATCACCAAAATTCCAAAGAAAAGTGGTTGGGTTACCTGAACTGGCTTCGGTTAAAGTAACCGTAAAACCATCGCATGTAATTGGATTAAATGTGGGATTGGCAGTAAGTGGATCACAATCTTTTACTCTAATATGAAGCTCCTTTCTGGAATCCGCAAAGTAAATTCCATTTCGATATTCCTTAATACAAACCGTTACAACATATTCGCCTGTATTTATTATTGGAGGCGCAATTCCACTAATTAATCCAGTTACTGGATTAATTGTTGCACCTGCGCCTAAAGGTTGAGCTCCTGAATATGGAGGAGAATATGCAACCGAAGCGTACGGAGGACTTGAGGATGGATCCGGATTTACATTGGTCATGCTACCGCCTTCATAGGCATAACAAAAAGAATAAGATAAGGAATCACCATCAGGATCAGTTGTGC
This sequence comes from Ferruginibacter sp., assembly GCA_043719495.1. Lineage (GTDB taxonomy): Bacteria > Bacteroidota > Bacteroidia > Chitinophagales > Chitinophagaceae > Ferruginibacter. The sequence goes on from JAYSTT010000167.1 coordinate 3,924, forward strand.
CGAATGGAAAAGTAAAGTAGTTGTTTTGACAAACAAGTATTGTATCGTTTATAGGAAAAATAGGGCTACTATTATGATCTGCATTAGGAATTGATGCAACGGATCCTGGGATATTTATGGACCAAGTGTTGCCTAAAGAACCAGAACCTGTAAGGTTATCCATATTATTTAATCTACAACATTTCTGGTAGCTTATAGTATAACCGTTTGTAGAAGGAGGAAGTTCATAATTATTTAATTCATAGATGATAATATGATAGTAAGGGCCAGTTAAATTACTGCCAGTAATACAAGGGCTTGCATACAATTTACTTAGTAAGTATTGTTTTGCAATATTGACAGAAACAGAAGCAAATGGAGTTGGGTTATTTCCTTGAAATATTGTATAATTAATAGGATCCCAAATTTGTGTACTTGGTCCAGGGCCAATAGTAGGGTTTGGGGATGAATAAATTGTAAGGGTAATTTTATATCTTAAATAACTTGGGTTATTAGTGCCAGGGCCTAAATATTCGTATGTAAAAAAACCGCCTTTTATATGAGCAGAAAAACTTTGAAAAAAGCAAAAGATAATTAATAGTGTAAGTAGGATTTTTTTCATACTATGGTTATTGTACAAATATTAGACCTAAAAGTAACAAAAAATGCTGCCTTTTGTATAAAGACAGCATTTAAAAACGTTAAAACAATTTTGTTATTACCGTTGTATTATTAGTTTTTGATTTTCAACCCCTTTGCTGGTTGTTATTTTACAGTTGTAAATGCCGGGTTTTAAATCAAATACATTTACGGTTACAGATTTTGTGTTGCTTGCTTTTATTCTTTTTAAAACAGGGTTCATTAAATCTGAAATTTCAATTGAATTTATGGTTTCAGTTGATGATATTGTTATTTGATTGGTGGTGGGGTTAGGAAAGATTTGTGTTACAAAGTTTGAGGTAATGATTGGCTTAAACATTTGAACTTGAGTTCTTCCAAAAAAACTGGTTACGCATGAAGTAAGGCATACTGTATTAGAATTATTATAGTTGCTATTACTACACCATGGATTTATAAGATCAATTGGAAAATCCAAATTTGAATTTGCATACGATAAAGGTATAAAAATAGATACGTTGCTCCAATTTGCATTCATAGGTGTGATTATTACTCCTGAATAATTATTGTGCCAAATATAATTACTGTTACTGCCGTAATCAAAAAGATTAACTGTAGTGCTTTGTCCAGGTCTAAAACTACCTGGTAGGTATTCTATTCCAGAATATGTTGGATTAAACAATACATAAACTGGGTTAGAGATACCATTACATGAATTAGGGTTCGAAACCTTAATTTCCATGGTGTATATCAGATTTTGGGGTTGACATAATGATCCACTGGCTGTCATGCATCTTTGGAGAGGAAAAAATTCATTTCCGTTGGCTGTACCGATTACCCATTGAGGGATAGGCGTATTATTTATGTACCATGTATTATTGGTTGAAAAACTAGATTGTAATTTTAATCTATCACCCCATTCCCACGGATAACAAACAACATTGATCTTATTACCATCAATTGTATATGGAATTAAACTATTTCCATGTACTTGAGTGGCATTTGAAAGAATATTAACCTGCTGAATAGGAGGACATGCACTGCATAATGACAAATTAACACTTGCTTGAACAACACCTGGACTACTACAAGTATTATTAGTAGTAACCACATTTGGTACAACCATTTTTAATGTCCAGTTACCAACATTAGCACTATTACTTGCATCAACTTGTATTTGTTGATTGGCAGGTGCAGGTATTATTTGTCCATTAGGGCCGTACCAAGTAAATATTGCTCCCTCAAAACCACAGTTAGGGGCGTTAGGTCCTATAGTTACATTACAATTTGGAAATATTGGATTGGGAGAGACACCCGCTGAAAAATTATCAATGCTAATCATTTCAAATTTTGCAAGTTCTAACCAAGATTGTTTAGTGGTACCTGCAACGTATGTAAGTTCTTTAGGAAAAATCCATACAATATCATATTCGTCAAGGGCTGTAAAAGTTTGTAATACCCTTTGAAAAGTATTGTTAGTCAAATCTTTTTCACAATAAATTATTTGAGCGACATCCGGGATAGCTGGTATTTGTGCGTCTAATGTCCTTAAAGGCAAATAATCAGCACACTTCATAAGAACAATATAAAAATTATCTAAATCAATTGTAGGAGCTTGAGGAGCTGAGAAATATCTCTTAAACATTGAGAATGCATATTTTTTTCCAGGAGTGAGTTTTGGAATTCCTGTAATAATACCTTCACCACCAAAAAACTGTTGGCCACCATACCATTGTTCAGATGCTGCCCACATTGAAGCATGATTTACTCCTGCTGAAAGTTGTGGACCAAACACGTTTAATTGTGGTGTTCCATGAAGGCTATTCCATTTACTAATACAATTTTCCCAAAAAGGATTTTGCCCAAAACAAGTAGTACTAAAAATATTATTTTCAATCAAGTTGCAAACAGTTGAGTGAGGCCTGTCACAAATTACAGCTGTTGGCTTTGCCAATTGAATACTCTTTGATATTGATGAATCAAAAATATTTTTTTGACCAAGTGAAATAAATGGGCAAGCACCAATACTAAATGATATTAAAAAAATAATAAAGTGGAGTTTGGGAGTTAAATTTTTCATTAGTTAATTTTTAAGGTTAGAATAAATTTTACAAGCAGCAAAGAATGTAACTACAAATGCAGCCTTATGAATAAGAAAGGTAAGTAAATTTTTTCAATAGAACATATATGTTCCTTTATTTTCCTGAAAACTGATTGCCCTTTGTAAGGTGCAAAATATAAAGGACGATAAGTTTCTATTATTACTTGGAAAGCGAATAAAAGAATTGCGAATTAAGAAAGGCTTATCTCAATTGGAGCTGGCTGTTAACATGGAAAACCATGCAGAACAGATTGGTCGTATTGAAAGAGGAAAGCATAATGTATCTATTTGTACACTTCTTCAAATTGCTGATTCTTTAGGAGTAAGCCTATCAGAATTATTAAATTTTAAAGTTAATTGATATAGATTTGCAGTTACTTTTCTATTGTTGTATTTGCAATAAAAACTGCAACAAAGCAGTATTTACTTTCTCCTTTTCTTCCAACATACTCATGTGGGCACTGTTGCGTAAAATATGTATATAGGAATGATTGGGTAAATAAGATTGTTGTAAACTTTGATTAAAAGAAATGGCTTTATCATGTTCCCCGATAATAAACATAACGGGGCCGGAAAAGTTTTTAAATACACTAGTCCTGTCTTTCCGGTTAATCATTGCCTGGTAATACTGGATTAAAGCTTCAGCAGTAAATTGTTTGCTTTTTTCAATTAAGGCTGTACAAGGGTCAAAAGGATTTGATGCATCCTGGCCCAAAAGGAATAAACCAGAAAGGCTGTTTTTTAAAAAATGGTAAGCGCCGTTATTTTTTATAAACTCAATTGATTTTAAACGGGCTGCTTTTTTTTCTTCATTATCAGCAAATGCAGTGGAATGTACTAAACCAAAAGCGGATAAAAGCTGGGGATATTTTTCTGCAAATGCTAAAGTAATGTAACCACCCATGCTGTGGCCAATAATAACTGCTTTAGTACCCTGCAGGGTTGATGTAGAAAGTTCAATAGTTAGGATTTCCTTTATTAAATCGGCCATGCCTTCTATACTCATATCGGCAATCAATTCAGATTTGCCGCTGCCGGGTAAATCGGGAATTATTAACTGAAAATATTCTTTTAAAAAATCTATTTGATTGTTCCATATCCCGCCGTCTTCGCCAAAGCCATGGATAAGAATAACAGGATTGCCTTTGCCAATAATGCGATAGAAAATTTTTGAAGATTGATATGTGAAATATTTTTCTGCCATTAAGTATTAGTACGCTCACGAATTTACCTAAATATACCGGGCTAATTAATGGCCAATGCTTTTGACGCACTTCTGTAAATTAATAATAGCACTACGGGTATTAAAGCTGGATTTAAATGCTGCGGCAAAAAGAACCAGGCTAATAAAACTACTACTAAAGCTATTACTGTAAATGCAAAATATTTTTTTACCCAATTTTTTTTACTGTTTACAATAAAGGCCATGATAAAATGTGTGGGCCATGCCCACAGTAAATTAAAATTGCTTTTTGTCATACTGTGGTCGGTTGCGGTGGACATAAAAATTAAAATAATGCCCAGTAAACCAATACAAAAAAACAACAGGCCATCAAAACCCTGTAAAAAAGCACGGGCCAATTTGGTTTTTAAAAAACTGATTACTGCAATTATTAATAGCAGTAAGCTAAAAAAAATCAGGGGGGTAAACAGCGATTTTTTTTTGTTGCTATTATCTATGCTGTATAAATTTTGATGAGAAATAATTAAAGGATGATTGGCACTGTCCAAACTTTTCATCAGGTTGTCGGGCAGAAATTGCATTTGCTCCGCAGTCATTACAGCATCGCAGGGCTTACCCAGTAATAAATCAATTCCTAATTTATCCCATTGGTGGTCATTTTTATCCAAGTATTGATAAATGGCCTGTCTGAATGTAGTGCCGGCAGGCATTACCGGGTTAATGGTAAAGGAGGAGTCGTGATTTTTTTTTAGAATATCTCTCAATCTTGTAGTACAATTATCAAAAAAGAAATCATATTTATAATACCTGTTTTCTTCTTTTAAATTATTGTTTAAAAAATGCTGGATAGTTATTTTTTCTGCAGGCGTTAAATTTAAAACCTGCTCTGTAATTCCTCTGTTGGTAGATTGATAACCGTATTTAAAATCCTGAAAATTTTCTACCGAAACATAATATAATAATTTACCTCTTACAAATTTTAAATAAAAACCATCATCATCAAAATTAAAAGTGCCGTAATTGTAAACGATATCTGTTACGCTGCTGCTGTCAATTACCCGATAGGCGCTGTGCCCAAAGGTGGAATACAATTCCTCGCCGGGGGTGCAGGTAAGAAGGGAGATGCGGAGGTGGGAGGAATCTTGTGCCTGGGCTGAACTTGAAAGTAAAAAGTAAAAAATAAAAAGCCTCACCCCAACCCCTCTCCAAGGGAGAGGGAACTGGAATTTGGGATATTTTAATTTCAAAAAAGTATTTTTCATCGCTCAGTATAAGTCGCTTAGATAAAAGTTGCCAAATGATACTCTGTACAAGAGTGCCTTTGAAGCTAAATAGAATTACCAATGCCCGTAACCAAAAAAACATACTAGATAAATCTTCGCAACAATCTTCGCTCTGTTCAGTTCCCCCTTCAGGGGGCGGCGGCGGCGTTTTCTTACCTGCTGTAATTCGGTGCCTCTTTAGTAATATCAATATCATGTGCATGACTTTCTCTCATACCTGCATTGGTAATTTTTACAAAAATTGCTTTTTGTAATTCGCTTATATTTTTTGCGCCGCAATAACCCATACCTGCCCGTAAGCCACCGGTAAACTGGTGTACCACTTCGCTTAAATTTCCTTTAAAAGCTACTCGGCCTTCAATACCTTCGGGTACAAATTTTTTGATATCATCTTCCACATCCTGAAAATAGCGGTCGCTGCTGCCCTGTGCCATAGCACCTAAACTTCCCATGCCACGATACTGCTTAAACTTTCTGCCTTCATAAATAATAGTTTCGCCGGGGCTTTCTTCTGTACCTGCAAAAATATTACCCATCATTACACAACTGGCGCCTGCTGCCAGGGCTTTTACCATATCACCGGTATAACGAATTCCTCCATCGCTGATGATGCCAATATTTTTATTTTTTAAAGCGGCTGCAGCTTCCATTACCGCAGTAATTTGTGGTACGCCTGTACCTGCTACAATTCTTGTAGTACAGATAGACCCGGGGCCTATACCTACTTTAACTGCATCGGCACCTGCATCGGCCAGCGCTTTTGCGCCTGCAGCAGTGCCAACATTACCTGCAATTACCTGTAAATTCTTAAATAATTTTTTTATAGTTTTTAAAGTTTCTATTACCCCTTTTGTATGGCCATGTGCACTGTCTAAACAAATTACATCAACACCAAAACTATTTAATGCACCCACTCTTTCAATACTGTTTTTTGTAATGCCTATGCCAGCACCCACCAGCAACCTGCCTTTATTATCTTTTATGGCATTAGGATTGGATTTTAATTTTAAAATATCGCTGTATGTAAAAAGCCCGGTTAATTTTCCCTGTTTATTTATGATGGGCAGTTTTTCAACTTTGGTTTGTTTAAATAATTGTTCCGCTTTTTTTATATCGGTTCCTTCCAGGGCTGTAAAAAGATTTTCCTTAGTCATTGCCGTACTTACTTTTGCTTTGTAATTGGTTTCAAAACGCAAGTCACGGTTGGTTAAAATACCCACTAATTTATGCTGTGCATCTACAATCGGGATGCCGCCAATTTTATTTTCTCTCATCAATCGTAGGGCTTCGCCAATGGTTGCATCGGGCGAAAGGGTTACAGGATCGGAAATTAATCCATTCTCACTTCTTTTTACTTTACGCACCTGTTCGGCCTGCTTTTCAATACTCATGTTTTTATGAAGAATACCGAGCCCTCCTTCTCTTGCCAATGCAATAGCTAAAGCGGCTTCCGTAACGGTATCCATTGCGGCACTTAGCAAGGGAACGTTAAGGGTAATAGTTTTAGTGAGCCGGGTTTTAATCTCTACTTCCCGGGGCAGAATTTTAGAGTAGGCAGGCATCAGTAATACATCATCAAATGTTAAGCCTTCGCCGAAAAATTTAGTTGATTTGTTGGAGGAGTAATTTCTTATTGCCATAGGCGAAGATAAGGCAATAATTTAAATTATTAATTAGGCAATATTAAAAGGGTTGAATCGTTTCATTACATACCCCCAGCAATAAATGCCTGTTCTTTTTTCTTTTAAAGAATATTCAGATACTTCACTTACAGGAGTTATTTATTCCACCTATTGCAAATACGGGTATTAAATTAAAATGAGCGTTAGACTTTATATTGCTATTCTATTTTTATTTAATGCAGGTTTTACTAACTGCCTGTATAGCCAATGTACCACTAACCTGTTAATTAATCCGGGTTTTGAATCTCCGGTTCAACCACTGATTGGTGATAATATAAGCACGAGCTCTGCTTTTAATGGCTGGACAATGCCAGGAGGAGCCTTTTTCAACATAATTAAAACTGACGGTTCAGTTTATGTACAGGGGCCGGATAATGCAGCAGATGGTACACAATATGCAGAAGTTGCAAAAGCTAATGATTATATCCAGCAAAATTTTACTTTAACTTGTTCATCTGATATAAATTTTAGCGGTTTTTTTTCCATAAGAGAATTGGGCGGCAGCGGATTTAACAGTTATATAGATATTATTAATTCATCTTCCACAGTGGTAGCCACTTCAACAGTACTAACTTATGTTGGCAATGAAAATCAGGAAATTTGGAGCCAGGTAACCGGTTCAGCTAATTTACCGGCCGGCGTTTATACATTCAGGTTTTATGTAGATAATTTTGCAAATTGTGATGCAGGATTTTTATGCGTAATACCCAATTGCGTATTACCAGTAAAAATAAATTCATTTGAAGGAGCTGTTGAAAACTGCACTTCTAAAATAACCTGGACAGCACAGTCCGAAATTAATTTGAAAGAATATGAAGTTCAATACAGTACTGATGGAACCAGTTTTACTACAATTGGAAAATTAAATGCCGGCAACCAAATTGCCGCATCAAATTCTTATGCTTTCATTCATTCGGCACCGGTAATTGGAAAAGGATTTTACAGATTGAAAATAATTGATTTACAGGGTAAATACGAGTACAGCAATAAGATAATTCTAAACATCAACTGTACAGGAAATGCCGTGTTGATTTACCCTAACCCGGTAAAAGATTATATTAACATTAGTATCCTGAATCCAAATAGTACATTTTCAACCAATGCTGATCTTTATAATACTAACGGACAGGTTTTATTAAGCCAAATTATAAAGAATGGCTCCAATCAAATGGATGTTAAAAAGCTTTCAACCGGCATCTACTACCTGGTAATTACAGATGAGGGAAACAATAAAACGTATAAAATACTTAAGGAGTAATTTAAAAATCCATAAAGCCCTTTTATTTTTTAAATCAATTTATAAACTTTCCCCGGTAAGGATAAAATTACGTTCTGCATCTCCAGCATTAATAAAGCAGTTGCCACAGCACTGCTGCTTAAGCCACTTTTAAAATACAGTTGATCTATTTGAATACTTTCCTGCTGCTGTAAAATATCAACAATAATTCTTTCATCCGGCTCCAGTTCTATAAATAATTCTCTTTGGTTTTTCTTTTGTTTTTTTTCTTTTGGTGCCCAGTTCATGGTTTCAATTAAGTCTTCTGCACTGGTAATTAATGCGGCTTTGTTTTGCTTAATTAAATAATTGCAGCCTTCACTTCTGCTGTCGGTTATTTTGCCTGGCAGGGCAAATACGTCTTTGTTATAACCATTGGCTAACTCTGCGGTAATTAACGAGCCGCCTTTTTTGCCACTTTCTATTACAATCAAAGCATCGCACATACCTGCAACAATACGGTTGCGTTTAGGAAAATTTTGTTTATCAGGATTGGTATTACTTACAAAATCGGTTAGCAAACCGCCCTGCTCAGTCATTTGTTTTGCCAGGGTTTTATTTTGCGTAGGATAAATTCTGTCTAACCCATGCGCCAGTACACCTATTGTTTGCATATTGTTTTTTAAAGCAGCTTTATGGGCAACAGTATCAATGCCAAAAGCGAGGCCGCTTACTACTAAAATATTTTGTTCGCTAAGTTGTTCAATTAATTTTTCGCAAACCGATTTACCATATTCACTGTTATTTCTGGTGCCAACAATGGAAATAATTTTTGAAGTATTTAAATCGGCAGTACCCCGGTAATACAAAATAACCGGACTGTCGTAACAATTCAATAACCGCTGCGGATAATTTTTGTCAGTAAGAAATAAAGGTGTGATCTTATACTTTTCAATAAATTTTATTTCTTCTTCGCAAGTAGTAAAATCAACAAATCCCTTAATGCTTTTTGCCCTTACCGTACCCATGCCTTCAATGGCTTCCAGCTCTTTTTTCTTTGCTTTAAAAATGGATTGGGCATCGCCATAAATATTTACCAATGCCTTGGCATGTACATCACCAATATTGGGCACCAGGGGCAGGGCAATTTGATATAACAGGTCATTGTTCATAAAGTATCAATGAACAATATTAATAAAAAATCAATTGCTTATAACAGAAAGTTCAGTTCTTCTGTTCAATGCCTTACCGGCTTCAGTTTTATTATCAGCTAAAGGTATTGTGGCGCCAAAACCTTTGTAAGTAGGGCGAACCGTATTGATGCCCTTGCTTAATAAATAGCCTACAACCGCTTTTGCTCTGTTATTGGATAAGGTAAAGTTATCTTTTGCAAGCCCCACATTATCAGTATGGCCACTGATTTGAATTTTTAATTTTGGATTATCATTCAGTAACAATATAATTTTATCCAACTCAATAATTGATTCTGGTTTTAACACAAATTTTTTGGTATCGAAAAAAATATTTTTTAAAATAATTGCTGCTCCGGTTTCTAAAGGTTGCAGAGGAATGTCTTTGTTAAATACGGAATCAGCGGGATTGCTGCGGAGAGAAAAGTTATCGGAATAAAATAAATAACCTTTCCTGTTGATGTTAAAAGCATAATCTCTGCCTGTTGGTAATGTTGTAAAGTAATTTCCTTCTTCATCTGTTTGTACTTTGCTTATAACGTTGCGGCTCTTAATATCCGTTAGCTCTACCGATGAAGGGAGTCCGGCCAGCGTTTTTTTATCAAATATTTTTCCCTTTACCCATAATGTTTTTAAAGGGCGGATATCTTCTCTCATTATAAAACTGTATAAATCCAGGCCGCCTTTTCCTTCTCCTTTATCGCTGGCATAGTAAGCAGTTTTTGCATCAGCAGCAACAATTAATGAGCCTTCATCATCAATAGTGTTAATAGGATAGCCCAGGTTTTCGGCCTCCTGCCATAAGCTATCACTTATTTTTTTACTAAAAAATAAATCTGTTGAGCCATAACCTGGCAGCCCGTTGCTGTTAAAATATAAAGTTTGATTATCGGCATGCATAAAAGGGCAGCTTTCATCGCCACTGCTGTTAACTGCCGCACCTAAGTTTTCGGGGCGGCTCCACTTACCTGTTGGTAAACGATGCGTAACCCAAATATCCCTGCCACCAAAACCACCGGAAATGCTGCTTGCAAAATACAAATCTCTTTTATCGGGCGATAAGGAGGGCGAGGATTCCCAAAAATCGGTATTCACAATGGCGCCTAAATTTTCCGGTTCACTCCAGCCATTTTTTGTTTTGTAAGAAATATATAAATCACAACTGCCTTGCCCTTCGGGATAATTGCAACCTGTAAAAATTATCCATTTACCATCCTGAGAAATATTTTGTGCGCCTTCATTTAAATTGGTATTTACTTTTCCTGCTAATGGTTTTGCTTTGCTCCATATACCATTGTTAAAATTACTTTCATAAAAATCTTCATCGCCGTTAAGGCGGCGTGTAAAAATCATTTTGCTTCCATCAATAGTAAGCGACGGAAAATATTCTAATGCCGGTGAATTAATACTGTCGCCCAAATTTAGAGGTGCAAATACATAATTTTTTACCAGATGTTTTTTATCATAATCAACTGCAAATTCATAGGTGCTTTTACGATAATTGCCTGCTTTAATACTTTGTGTATTTAGTTTTTCATCGGCAAGAAATTTATTTACTGTTTCTAATGCCTGCTGAAATTTTCCTGTGCCGGCAAGAGAAATGGAGTAGGGGAGTAAATAATTTTTTGAGTAAACAGCATCTAACCCAATGCCTTTTTCAAAATCAATAACTGATGAATCATATTTTTTAAGATTGGCATAAATGCCGGCTCTGGATAAATAGGCATCTACAAATTTTGGTTCAATACCCAAAGATTGATTTATAAGTTGAATGGCCAAACGGTAATTGCCTGCTGTTGCCTGTTCGTAAGCCTGGCCATAAATATCACCTGCTTTTTTATTTACTTTTTCCGGGTCGTACCATTGAGAAGAAGCAAGTAAAAAGGAAAAAGTAAAAAGTAAAAAAAAGGGGCTTCTCGTTTTTATAAATTTCATGGTAATGCAATGATATTGTAAAACGAAGTTAGCTGTGTATTAGTATATAAAATAGTTAAGGTTTTACAGTCATGCAATATCTGTACTTTTTATTTTTGAATTTTTACCTTTAATTTTTTTAAGGCACATTAATATACTTGTGAATTTGCAAACTTAATTCCCATGTAGGATTTGCCTTTATATATTCGATTATTAGTGGCGTTACAACTGTTGCATTATCCCATTCGGGCTGTAAATACAATTTACAATTTGATGCTACCTTGCCAGCATATTCTTCTGCCCATTTAAAATCACTTTTGTTAAACACTACTACTTTTAATTCATTGGCCAGGGGTAAAATTCCGGGCAAAGGCGCTTTAAATTTTTTAGGAGATAAGCAAATCCAATTCCAGTTGCCGGTTAATGGATGTGCGCCCGATGTTTCAATATTGATTTCCAAACCTTTTGCATGCAATGCAGTAGTTAGCATATCTAAATTATGCATTAGCGGTTCTCCTCCTGTAACTACAACAAGTTTGGCAGGAGTATTTGCAACATTCAATACTATGGCTTCAATATTATATTTTGGATGTTTCTGCGCATCCCAGCTATCTTTTACATCACACCATACACAACCTACATCACATCCCCCAAGCCTTATAAAATATGCTGCTCTCCCCTGGTGATAACCCTCTCCCTGTAAAGTATAAAAATGCTCCATCACCGGAAGTAAAATTTCTTTCTTATCAACAGTGTCTTGAATACCCAATTTTTGAATTTTTATTTTTGAATTTTTACCTCTTTAGCTGGGCAGCATTAAATGTATTCATCATTAACGCTCCAATGGTCATTAATCCTACGCCGCCGGGTACAGGGGTAATATAGCTGCATTTTGGCGAGACGTTTTCAAAATCAACATCCCCTTTAATGGCAAAGCCACTTTTCTTTGTTGTATCGGTTACTCTTGTAATACCTACATCAATTACCACAGCACCTTCTTTAACCATATCAACTTTTAAAAATCCGGGCTTGCCTAAAGCTGCCACAATAATATCTGCCTGTAAACAAATTTCTTTTAAGTTACTGGTGCGGCTATGACAAACTGTTACCGTACAATTTCCAGGATAAGTATTCTGGCTCAATAAAATACTCATTGGCCTTCCTACTATATTGCTGCGCCCAATTACTACTGCATGTTTCCCGCTGGTTTCAATTTTATAATGTTCCAGCATCAGCATAATACCATACGGTGTTGCAGGAATAAATGCCGGTAAACCCTGTACCATTTTGCCAATACTTACCGGGTGAAACCCATCCACATCTTTATCTGGATGGATTAAGTTGATAATTTTTTCTTCGCTTATTTGTTTGGGCAATGGTAGTTGCACTAATATGCCGTCTATATCATCATCAGCATTTAGTTTTTCAATAGCTGCAACAAGCTCAGCTTCAGCAATAGTTTCTTCAAAACGTATTAGCGAACTTTTAAAACCAATCTCATTACAGGTTTTTACTTTACTGGCCACATAAGTTTCGCTGGCACCATTACTGCCAATTAATATTGCAGCTAAATGAGGAATTTTCCCCCCCCCGGCTTTTAGTAAATCTGTTTTTGTTTTCAGTTGGTCTTTAACTGACTGCGAAACTAACTTTCCATCTAAAACTTGCATGCCGCAAAAGTAGGTAACAAATGCCGATTTAAATAGTGAAGCCGCAGCTTCAAATGTAATATTTTACATATCTTGTATGTAATAAACAATACCTGCTTTGAGAACAGTAATATGCTTTACCCTTATTTGTTTAAGTTTATGTACAAGCATAACTGCACAATTACTTCGCTATTCCGTTGCATTGCCTTATGCAGGTTTATCCGCTTATTCAACACAGCAAAATGATCCCCTTTCTTTTACAAGTAACCAGGCAGCTTTGGCACAAACAGACAAAGCTGGCATAGCTATTTATGGAGAGCGGCGTTTTTTACTGGCAGCAGTTAGTGCCTACACAATGGCGGCAGCGGTTCCAACAAAAATGGGAAATTTCGGGGTTCAGATAAACTACGCAGGCTTTAAAAATTTCAATGAAAATAAAATAGGGTTGGCTTATGCAAAAAGCCTGGGTAGTAAAATTGATGTGGGCATTCAGTTTAATTATTATGGTTACCGCATTCCAACTTATGGTAATGCTTCATCAGTAAATTTTGAAGCAGGTGTCCTATTTCATTTTACAGATAAATTAAATGCCGGGTTTCATGTATATAATCCCGTTGGTGGAAAATTGGGTAAGGATGGGGATGAAAAATTAGCATCGGCGTATAAGTTTGGGATAGGCTACGACGCATCTGAAAATTTTTTTGTAAGCAGCCAAATTATAAAGGAGGAGGATAAGCCGGTAAATGTAATGGCGGGTATTCAATACCATTTTGCCCATCAGTTTTTTGTTAGAGCAGGTTTTATGAGCGAATCCTCTACTGCATTTGCCGGGGCTGGCATTGGCTGGAAAAATTTGCGGCTCGATGTAGCCGGTAGTTATCATCCTCAATTGGGTTTTTCGCCAGGTATTTTGTTGATAGTAAATTTTGAGAATAAAAAAGAATAACTTATTTCTCAATGAATATATAACAAAAAAATGTTTATAAAAACCGCTTCAGTAATTCCGGTTAACATTTTTGTAAATATGATGTTGTTAATTTTTTGTTTTTGAAAAATAAAAATGATCCCCATTTGTAAGTTATACCGTTGTTTACAAGCAGTCTTAAATTTTAAGCCTCTTTTTTTTATTTTTTATTTTTTATTTTCCCCTTTTATATTACCTGCTCAAACCACAGAAGTTCCAGCTAGTAATACAGAGCAACAGTTGGAAAATATTACCGATAATAATGCAGATGCCGAAACAGAGGACGATTCATATATCCAACAAATGCTGCAGCACATAAAAACCCCCGTCAACCTTAATACTGCAAACGAAAATGACTTAAAAGAATTACGCTTACTTAATCCTTTACAAATTCAAAACTTAATTATTTACAGAAATCGGTTGGGAAAATTTATAAATATTTATGAGTTGCAGGCCGTTCCTGGCTGGGATGTTGAACTGATACAGAAAATACGGCCTTACATTTCTGTAGCTAACGAAGTTAATTTGATAAGCTCAATCAGTAAACGTTTAACTGCCGGCGAACACAGCATTCTTGCAAGAGTAACTCAAACACCCGAAAAATCAAAAGGCTTTTTAATAGATTCAGCTTCGGCAACTAATTTTTATCCCGGCTCCCCTCAAAAATTATTATTACGATATAAATACCAGTTTAAAAACTTATTGCAATATGGAATTATTGCAGAGAAGGATGCTGGCGAACAATTTTTTAAAGGCAAACAAAAACAAGGTTTCGATTTTTACTCTGCTCATTTTTTTGTAAGGGATATAGGCATTATACAATCGCTGGCCCTGGGAGATTTTACTGTAAATCTTGGCCAGGGGTTAACGCAATGGCAAAGCCTTGCTTTTAAAAAAAATGCCGATGTAATCAACATAAAAAGAGAAGCAGCAATTTTGCGTCCTTATAATTCTGCAGGAGAAATAAATTTTCATCGGGGCGCAGGCATAACTGTGGCTAAAAATAAATGGCAGGCCAGCTTTTTTGCTTCGTACAAAAAAATTGATGCCAATTTTGTAAAAGATACTTCCCAAAATCACGATGATTTTATTTCATCTTTACAAACATCGGGCTACCACCGTACCCAAAGCGAAGCCAATGATAAAGGCATACAGCAACAACTGGCATTGGGGGGTAATTTATCTTATCTTTTTAAAACACTACACATTGGTTTAAACGGCATTCAATATAAATTCAAATTGCCTTTAAAGAAATCCGGAGAACCCTATAATTTATATGCCTTATCCGGCAGCTCCTTTGGTAATTTCAGTATTGATTATAACTATACCTATAAAAATGTGCACTTTTTTGGAGAAGCAGCATCAGCCAGTAGTTTTTATAAAGCATTTATAAATGGTATTTTAATAAGCACTGCTTCAGATGTTGACATGAGTTTTTTATATAGAAATATTTCTAAAGGCTACCAATCTCTTTATACAACTGCCTTTACTGAAAACACGTATCCTAATAACGAAAAAGGTTTTTATGCAGGAATGTCCATACATCCGGGAAGCGTATGGCGTGTAGATACCTATGCCGATTTTTATAAATTTCCCTGGCTAAAGTACAGGGTAGATGCTCCATCCGAAGGGTCAGATTATTTGATACAAATAACTTATAACCCCAATAAACAAGTAGAAATTTACAGCCGCTTTAGAAGTGAGTCTAAATCAATAAATTTTAATCCGGATCAGTTTACTTTATCCCCCGTTGTAGCACAGCCCAAACAAACATGGCGAACTCAATTGGGGTATAAGTTAAATACAGCTATAACTTTGCGTAACCGGGTTGAATTGCTTTGGTTTAACAAAAAAAGTACCCAACCAGAACATGGGTTCTTAACTTATTTTGATTTTTTTTACAAGCCTGTGCTTAAGAGTTGGGTCGCCAGCATACGCCTGCAGTATTTTGAAACAGATAGCTACAACAGCCGCCTGTATGCTTACGAAAACGATGTTTTATTCAGTTATTCTATTCCCGTTTTTTATGATAAAGGGGTAAGATATTATATAAATGCCAATTATGACCTTAACAAAAAACTTAACCTGTGGCTAAAATGGGCTCAAACTGTTTATAAGGGTAAAACACTTATTGGTAGTGGGCTGGATGAAATCAGGGGAAATAATAAAAGCGAAATAAAGCTACAGGTAATGTATAAATTTTAACATTTTTTGCTATTAAAAGCAGCTATTTCAATTCAATCTTTGTCCAACATTTACTTAGGGTTCAAAATTATTTAACATTTTTTTGACTTTAAAGAAATATTCCTATTTTTACACATCATTAAACTTAATTAACGCACATGAGAAGATTTTTATCACTGTTCACAATGCTGATGCTCTGTGGGGTGTTTGCATTTGCCCAAAACCGGGTGGTGTCCGGTAAGGTTTCCGATAAAGATGGTAATCCGGTTCCTTTTGCAACTGTAAAAATTAAAGGCTCAAAAACCGGTGTTTCTGCTGATGCAACCGGAGCTTACACCATTAAGATAAAAGATGGCGATGTACTTCAAATCTCAGGTTCTGGATTTGTGCCAATGGATGTTCCTGTTGGTAATTTATCTGTATTTAATTCCGTTTTAGAAAGAAATGCCGATTTGAAAGAGGTGGTGGTTTCTGGTGGTTATGGTGTTAAACGTAGTTTAAAAACTTCCAGTTCCAATACTCAGGTGGTTACTTCCGAACAATTAAATACAATTCGTAACACTAATATTAACGAAGCCCTTGCAGGTAAAGTTTCCGGTATTCAGTTACGCGGCCAGTCTGGCGCTAAGCTTAGCAGTACGGGTAATATTCGCCTTAATGGGGTATCATCACTAACTGGTGGTGGTGGTTTATTATATGTATTAGATGGTAACCGTGTATCTGCTGATGATATTAATACAGATGATGTGGAAGATGTTACCCTGTTACAGGGCCCGGCTGCTGCAGCTATTTTTGGCCCGGATGGTGCAAATGGCGCAATGGTGGTTACTTCTAAAAAAGCAAAAAAAGGTGCAAGTAATGGTATAGGTGTTGAAGTAAATCTGGGAGTTAAATTTGATAATGTATATATATTACCAAATTATCAGAATACTTATGCAGGTGGTGATTTTAATGAATTAAGAAAATATACATGGCAGACAGGGCATCCAGCTGAATGGAAAGCGTTGGATGGTAAATACTATCCTGATTATTCAGAAGATGTTAGTTGGGGCCCACGTATGGTAGGTCAGGAATATATTCCATGGTATTCATGGTATGGTGGTCACGAAAGATCATATAAAACTGCATTGCTTACTCCTCAGCCAAGTAATGCCCGTGATTATTATGAAACTCAGTTTAAAAAATTCAATAGTATTGCTTTTTCAAAAGCAACTGATAATACCAGCATTAAAGTTATCTACACAAATACAGATGTACAAGGCCTGGTGCCAACTACATGGCTTAAAAGAAACCAGGTAGGTCTTAATTCTTCTTTTGATTTAACCAGCCGTTTAACAGCTTCAGTTAATTTAAATGTTATTAATCAAAAGTCAAATGGCGACTTTAATGATGCTTATGCCAATCAGTCTTCTGGTTCATTTAACCAGTGGTTTCACCGCGATTTGGATATGGGTATTATAAAAGAATTAAGAAATTTAAAAACTCCTTCCGGAATTGCAGCCAGCTGGAATCATGCAGGGCCAGACGATTACAAAACATCGGATGGAGGAAAAGCATTCTATCAAACCTACTACTGGGCAAGTTTCTATACTGCCTACGATCAGGTTAGGCAACTAAATAATTTTACCCGCCTTATTGGTGATGCCTCTTTATCTTATAAACTAAGTAAAGATTTAAAAATCAGGGGAACTTACAGGGTTAGAGAAACCAATTCATTTAACGAACTAAAAGTTAGCAGTGATGTGGCAGATTACAGATTTGCTTCTCAGGCAGCTTTTGGATACGTTAAAGGCGGTTATACCAGCAGCACTAACTCAACACATGATGAGCATATAGAATTAGTGGCTACTTATCAAAAAACAATTAAAGATTTTACAATAGGTGCAACCGCAGGTTTGGATATTCATAGTGTTTTGGCACATAGTAATTCCGGATCTACAGCTGGTGGTTTTAATACCCCTAACCTGTTTACATTGGGCAATTCTAAAGATCCTGTTATCTCTAATGATAACCGTTTTAAACAAAAAGATAATGGCTTGTTTGGATCTTTCAATTTTGGATTTAGAAAATACTTAAATGCTGACGTTACTATACGAAACGACTGGACTTCAACATTACCTGTAGATAATAATCAAATATTTTCTAAATCATTTGGTATGTCATTTGTGTTCAGTGATTTATTGAAAAATGATTTACCTTGGTTATCACTGGGTAAAATAAGAGGAACCTGGGGCGAAGTACCGCAAAGTATAGGTGCTTATCAATACCCCGGATCTTTATATAACCAGGGGGCTGTTCAATGGAACGGTAACTTTTTACAAGGTACAAACAGTAATAGAGTTGATCCAAAAATTCATGGTGCTGTTGCTACTGAAAAAACTGTTGGTGCTGATTTTGCTTTCTTTAAAAGCAGGGTTGGTTTTACAGTTAATTACAGGGAAAAACTAATTAAAGATTTTCCTACAACTGGATTTTTTAGTTTTGCCTCAGGTGCTCCAACCCTGTTAACCAATTTGGGTGAACTGAATTTTAAAGGAATGGAATATACTTTAAATGTTAAACCTGTATGGTCTAAAAACCTTAAGTGGGAGATAAACGCTACTTATTCACAACTTATATCAAATGATATTATTGATATTGATGGTAAGCCACAATCTGCCTGGAGAGATATAAATGCTGCTCCTCCGGCTCTTACAATTGAAACAGCAACCTTTGGTCCGGCTTTACGTGCAACAGAGGGACAGCAATGGGGTCAGCTTTATGGCAATGGTATTAAAAGAGATGCCAGCGGTAATGCACTGATAAATACCAATGGTACTTATGTTTATGATAAGGATACCAGGTTTGGTAGTGTATTACCCGACTTTACTGGAGGTGTGCAAAACTCATTTACTGTACTGGGTAATTTTACCGTTAATGTTAATATAGATTATCAAAAGGGCGGTAAGTTTTATTCTACCTCTACTAAATGGGGTAACAGTACAGGTGTTTTGGCCGGCTCTGCAGGTTTAAATGATAAAGGTATCCCGGTAAGAGATGCGGTAGCTGATGGTGGTGGAATACATATTTTTGGGGTAGATGCCACTACACTTAAGCCAGTTGATTATTATGTAAATGCCAGGGATTATTTAAATGGAAGTAACAATACTTTTGATAACGATATCTTTGATTTAACCTATGTTAAATTACGTGAAGTATCAGTAGGTTATAATATTCCTGTTAGTAAACTGGGTATGGGTAAATGGGTTAAAAGAGCTAATTTTTCTGTAATAGCCAGTAACGCTTTGTTAATTTATGCTAAAAACAGGGATTTTGATCCATCAGAAATATCTGCTCAAAGTGGTGAAGGTGGCCAGTTTCCAGGATTACGTGGATTTGGTGTTAACCTTAAACTGGGCTTTTAACTTTAACCATTTAATTTAAATATAAATAAAATGAAAAATAATCAGATAAAAATAGCCCTTGTTGTAATGGGGCTTACAACTTTAATAAGTTGTAATAAAATAAAAGAATTTGGAGATACCAACGTAAATCCAAATAACATAACATCTCCTTCAACTTATGCGGTGTTAACCAATGTTTTAACCGGTATTTCCGGTTGGGCAACCGATGGTAATGCTACCATATGGATTCAATACAGTGCCGAGACACAGTATCCGGGCACTGGCCTGTATGCTATACCTACTTTTGGTTTTGGTACCTATTCAGGATCATTATTAAATTTAAAAACCATTATTGATGCAAATAGCAACCCCGATGAAGTGGCTGTTGCAAGAATTTTAACTCAGTACATCTATTGGCATTTAACTGATGCCTTGGGTGATATTCCTTATTCTGAAGCTTTAAAAGGTATAACACCAAAATATGATAAGCAGGAAGATATATATAAAGCAATGATTGCAGAATTAACTGCAGCAAAAAATCAGATCATTAATTCCGGTGGATTAAAAGGGGATATTCTTAATAATAATGATGCACTTAAGTGGAAAAAATTTGCCAATTCTTTAAGGGCAATGATGGCAATTCAGTTATCAAAAAGATATCCGGGGGCTACAGAATATGCGGCTACTCAATTTAAGGCTGCTATAGCAGATGGGGTTATTGATAACAATGCAGATAATGTTAAATTGGTTTTTCCGGGCGGTAATTTTAAAAATCCTTATTGGCAAGCCCATGATGGCGCAAGGGATAATGGTGTAAGTGTACATTTATACAATATGCTGGCTGCTTTAGGTGATGGCAGGCAGGCTGCTTTTGGCACTTCTAATATACCGGTAATTTACGGTGTTAAAGAAGCTACTATCAATGCATTCATTAAATCTAACCCTA
>JAYSTT010000168.1:0-1617 GCA_043719495.1 Ferruginibacter sp.
AAAGATAAATTTTTCATCATGCACTTTTATTTGACGGCAATATACTCACAAACAGCTACAGGGCAATAATTTTGAAAAATTTTTAGGAAAGGGTTAACGGTGTGTGAGCGTATCCTTTTTATTTGTAAAATTCACAGAAAACGTTACAATATTCACATTTTTTAAAAAAAATTTCTTCCCTATTGTTCCGGCCAATATCAGCAATGCTTCACTGCCAAACGATTACAGAGGCCGGGGCTTTTTATCCTTACTACAGGTAAAATATAACTTTTGAAAGCTGGTATAAATGTTGCCTTATTTAATTTGAATACTGTAAACTACATACTATGCAAATTATCAATCCAAACATTAGCCTGGCTATACATAACCTGATTGCCGTTTTAGATGATGCAAAAAGAGGTTATTTAAATGCATCAGAAAAAATTAAAGACAGTGTACTGTCACTTTTACTGGAGCGCTTTGGCTACCAGCGGGGCAGGTATAGTAATGAATTGAGGACATTAGTCAACAGTATGGGTAGCGAATCACCCATTGACAACTTTACGCTTGGTTTACTGCAGCGCACCTGGATGGATTTAAAAGCGACTTTTGCCTATGGCCATAAAGACCAGGTTATTGAGGCCTGCATAAAAGCGGAGGAAACGGCCCTGCAAAATTATGGCTTAGCTATTGAGCAGGTAGAAGACAACTATGAAGTAAGAGCAATATTGCAGCAACAGGTAAATGGCATTAGAACAGTGCTGAGCACAATAAAAGAATACACCGGAAAAGGCAGTAACCTATAGTTTGTAATTTGTTTAAGCGGTAAAACATGATCCTGCAAATGGAAAGTATTACGGAGAACGTAAAGGCAAAGCTGGAAAGCCTTGTATCATACCTGTACCAGGTTACTAATGGTTTTGAAAGTATTGCTGAAGACATTGATTGTAAAAATCTTAAAACTGCGATATTTACTCTGTCGATAGAGGCCAAGCAGTATGCCGAAGAGATAAGCAACCAGTTAGAAGAATTGAATATTAATCTTCCATTAACCGCTAATGATCAGCTCTGGACGGGTATAGAACCGGATATACATGAGCAGGCAGGTTTTTCGAAGGGAGCAGAAATTATAGCACTTTGCAACAACTGCGAAATTTATCTGAATAAATTTTATGAAGATATTTTGCTTGAATACCTTCCTGTAAAAAACTTTAAAGACATTATCACCTACCAGCTTTATGCTATTAAGTGCGCATTCATGAAGATAAGGTTGCTAAATTCAATGCGCTTTAGTTCCTGATATTTTGCACTCAATTTTTATTAGAATATTTCCTGCTCATCTCTTTCACTTACATTTATCCTGCGAATAAACTCATCATAAGTATTATCATCATGATTGCTGTACACTCCATATGCATCAATACTATAACCAATTAATCCGTCATTGGCTTCTATTAAATACAATATTGAGCTATCAGAGGGGTCTGAGTCTCCTTCGAAACGATAAGTTTTAATTATAGTAAGATCTTCACCTGGGTAAACTTTACCGGCAGGGCTCCGGAAACCTTCATCAGTAATAATAAATTCATTGTCTTGTTTTTTAATACGCAGTTTTTCCAATACTCCGCTTAAAGTTGT
>JAYSTT010000169.1:0-3947 GCA_043719495.1 Ferruginibacter sp.
AGGGCTTCGTTGCAGGCCTCTAACAAATGCTTACGGCTGTTACCTGTTTGGTTGGGTTTATTTTCTTTTCCCCTAAAACCAAAAAATGCTTTGGAAGAAATGCTGTATGAAGTACGATCCCATTTTTTCTTTTTCAATACCCGGCCCATCATCTTCTCACTTTCGCCCAGTGCATATACTTCGGCATTATCAAAAAAGTTGATGCCATTATCGTAAGCAATGCCCATTAATTCATCGGCCACCTTATCATTAATTTGTTTACTAAAACTTACCCAGCTTCCAAAACTAAGTACACTAACCTGTAAGCCGGATTTGCCAAGGCGGCGGTATTGCATAAATTCTTTGTTTAAAAATTTGAGCTGTGAAGTTAGGATAAGAGTAGGAAATGGGATTTTCGAAATTGGTTAAATAATTTATGTACTGGTTGAAAAAATATTCAACTATTTCATATAGCGGGGATTATTTTAATATTCTGGAAATTGCGACGAAGGCACTTTTATAAAACTGTTGGTGGGGTTAATTACATGCTTATCTTTAAAATCCTGGCTGGTTTCAAAACCGGTGCCGTTAATGATTTGCAGTTTTGTTCTTATCTGCACCGGCTTATCGGTATAAAACTGGTAAGTGGGGCGGTTACGGTCCCAGTATAATTCATCGCAGTATAAAGTATCACCGTTGGCAAATCCTATAAATCTTACACTATCTTTTAATAAAATTTTACTTTGGCTTTCAATATACTTTGCATATTTAGCGTCCAGTATGCTTTCAATTTTTGTGCTGTCGTTATAAAAATCAACATGCAGTTTTTTAGGAAATTCCACATAAGGCATGGTATCCTGCACCCTAAGCATTAATGGCGATTGCAATATTGCTTTTGTTTTGCCGCCCAATGTATAATTAATATTTATTGTAACCGCTTCCTCTACACCAAGATTTTTTTTGGAAAGGTTATCTATTTCCTTTGTGCTGTTTTCGCATGCTAATAAAAAAATGCAGCCTAAAATGGGGGCTGCACTTAATTTTATATAAGTTGTTTTAAAAAACATTTTAATTATACTTACGTTTTAAAAACCAATTAGCGGTCATAGAAACGCCAATACTAAAGCGTACGGTATTTTCTCTCAGGTTGGTTTTTTTATCGCCTCTACCACCTATTTCTAATGCAGTATTTAACATTACAAGCCGTGATTCAGGATTATAACCGGATCGTTGCAAAGAGGTTAGTGGCATGCCGGTTCCTAAAGTAAATCCATATTCGGGGCGGCTATTATTGGTTTTAATATAATCGGGCCCATAATAAAAACCGGCCCGGTACATTACATAGTTAAAATACTTTTTTACCGGTGTGTTTGCCTTGGCAGGATAATATTGACCGCCAACTCTTACTACCCAATTATTTTGCACCTGGTCGACCTCTCCGTAATACCTGTATTTACTCCAGTTGGTTTTTTCGTAATCGGCACCAAATAACCAATGCTCATCCGTGTAAGTAAACCCTGCACCAAAAGAAGAAGGGTATTCAATTTTTCCTTTAACATCTTTTTTCTCATACACGCTATCTATGCGGTAAGTTCCCGAATTGGCATCGTAATCAAAAGTTTCGCTAAAGGCATCAAGTCTTGCACTTAGTTTTTGCTGTATATTTCCGTATGCACCAATGCGTAAAGTTTTTGGATATTCTTTTGGTTTGTCTTTATTTAAAACAACTTCGTATTGTAAACCTCCTGTTACTAAAAGCCCGCCAAAAGTGGCTTGTCTTTGTGAGTTGGATTTTTTATAATCAACTGTATCGTTAATAAAAATTATCCGGGTACTATAATCTTTGTTGCCAAACATATACCCTGCGCTAAGGCCAAAACTTACATTTTTTATTTTCAGCCCGGTTCCAATAAAAGTCTGGTTTACCCCACCACTACCTTCGTACAAAGTATACATACTATCAATGCCCCGGCTGGTGTTGCTTATTTTGTAATTAATTTTAGTAACCGGTTTTAAACCAAAATTCATACCCCAGAAAATTTCTTTTTTCCGCATTTTTTCGGTGGTCAGAGGAAAGCCCAGTTGCAGGTAAGAGAATATAGTATTGGTTGTACTAAATTTTTTAACCGGGTTGGCACTTTTTAATGTTCTGATATCTATTTCGCCTCCAATATCAAATATGGTATTGCTAATACTGCCTAAAGTTGCCGGGTTTACAAAATTAATGCTGTTATTATCTGCATTAGCCGCAGAAATGCCACCCATACCACGGGTAAAAACATTATGATTGGGTGCTAAATCACCTAAGCCATAACGGGAATAGGGGGAATTTTCCTGAGCAAAAACTGCTGATTGAAAGCCAAATGCCACAAAAAATACTGGTATAAATTTAATCATTGTTAGTTTCGGAAAGTGCATAAAGTCCTTTAAATAAAAAATTACTATCGGCAAATATCCTGTTTTTAAGTTGACGGGCAAAATAGAGGGTATCACCCCCGGTTAAAACCACGTTAAAGTTGCTGTATTTTTCGGCATATGCATTAATAAATCCATCCATTTCTAAGCTGATTCCGGCAATTACACCGCTTTGCATATTTGTTTTGGTATCATAGCCAATTAGTGGAAAATTCCATTCTGCCTGCACTAAAGGCAGCTTTGCCGTAAAAACCTGCATCGCTTTAAAACGCATATCCATTCCCGGAGAAATACCGCCTCCAATAAACTGGCTATATTGATTAATAAAATTATAGGTAATGCAGGTACCCATACCAATTATTAAATTGTTTTTGCCTGGATAAAAATGTACCGCCGCAGCGCTAAGTGCCAGTCTGTCGGCACCGATAGTTTCGGGCTTGCCAACTGCTGTGGAAAAATTTGCTTTGGTAAGATGAGAAAGTTTATGAAACCTTGTTTTTTCTGCCAGAAAAACTTCAATTGCAGGATTATGATTTATAACAGAAGAAAGAATTGTTTTTTGAGGCTGATGTACTGCAATTAATCTTTCAATAGTAAACATTTCGTCGTTGGGCAAAACTATCTCCTCTGAAAAATTAGCGTTATTAAAAACAGCAGCTTTTATACGTGTGTTTCCAAAATCGAAACAAATTGTTTTCATTTTATTAATTTAGGCTGAGTAAAAGCATAATTAACTTACCTGATAATTAATTAGCCGGTTATAAACTATCTAATCCTTTTAAATTTTTAAAATGCCCGTTCATTTGTACTCTTTCTTTAAGTGTTTCCATTTCTGCAATTACCGGTATAACTTTTTTAAGGTGGCGTTTTAAATATTCCTGACGTTGTAATTCATGTAATAATTGCAACATTTCATATTCTTCTGCTAAAGAAAGTCCTGCATGATGTGCCACATCATAACTCCATAGCTCTGCATCAGGCTTTTTATACTCTTTATTTATTTTAAGCAGTTTATGCAATTCTCTTATAGTCGCAATAATTGTTTGCATTAGAGCCCTGTTGCCATTTTCAACATTTACAGGATAGGTTACAATAGCACCATTGTATAATTTTTCAGGTAACGCTTCAATAAATTCTAAAATTTTAAAAATCTCAAGCCCTTCTGTTTTTATATCCATTTTACCATCATCATAAACCGTTGTAATTTCCAATACTTTTACAAGAGTACCGGTTTCATTTATTTTATTATCTATTACCGAAGGGATGCCAAAAGGCTTTTTAGTTTCAAAACATTCTTTTATTAACTGTTTATACCTTGGCTCAAAAATATGCAGGTTCAATTGCTCGCCGGGATAAACTACAATGCCAAGTGGAAATATGGGAATAAAATTTGTCAATGCTTTTTTATTTTGAATGTCTGTTCATTTCTTTTAAAAAACTATATTTTAAAAATGTGTACCAGGCGGTAGTTTTAGCAATAAGAAAACCCTCCCACCCGTCTAAAAAGCCCAACCGTAAAATATAATGTTGAAAAAAAGTAAGGCCGGGGACTA
>JAYSTT010000170.1:0-9597 GCA_043719495.1 Ferruginibacter sp.
CAATCGTTTAATACCAAACTTTTGCAACAATTACAACCATTTGTTTTTGAAATAAATAAATCAGATAAAGAAGAACTGCAAAAAAGATTTTATGTACCACAATCAATATTAAAAAAAATATTACTGTTTATTCCCTCCATAATTGGATGGCTGCTGCATGCTCCATTGTACTATCCAGTTAAAACTTATGTACAAAAAGCAGCTTTTGATAACGACCATTACGATTCTATTGTTGTGGCTTTATTATTTCTTGCTTACCCCCTGTACCTTATTATACTTATATTAATTGCATTTGCTATTACACATCATTGGGTTTCCTTTTTGCTGTTTATTCTTCCCTTTACAGCCTGGGCATATGTGCAATTAAAAAAACAATTGGATTAAATATCCCCGGGTAAGAAAATCATCTTTTTTAAAATGCTTCTCATTTAAATACTAATTGGTTACCCAATTACCGGCAAAATTTCTCTCTATGCAGAAAAATATGCCAAGTTTATGGGATTGACAGGGCTTCCCTTCAAAGCTACTTTTACATACTAATAGTTTCTCTTCTTTCTTTAATGAATTCAATAAGGGTTACACTTTCAAAAGAGAAAATAGATAACTACAAAAATTTTAGTAATGAAAAAAATAATTCTCTATTTCAGCATTTTTACTGTAATGTCAGGATTAAATGCTAAGGCACAGGTACAAATTATAGATAAAATATTAAGCACATTAAATGGGACAGAGGTTTTTAAAAGATGTATTGCATTTAAGAATGAAATATCTGGAAAAGTTTTGCAATTAAAGTCCATGCAAAATATTGACCCTGTAAAATTTAATGAATTGCGCCTTGCCTACACGGATGTATATGAAAAATATGATGTTTTTTTAAAGACGGTAAAAGCTGATCTGTCAAATACCGACAACTTAAAGAGCCTGCTGGATAATCCTGAAACAGCAGCCCAAAATTATGCTCAAACTTACCAGTCCGTAAAAGATGCGTACGAAAGTAATTTTTTACCTCAATTTAATAGTATTCAATATTCAGATACAAAAACTTTTCCCTTGGCTGTATTAATAAAATTGGGAATAGGTGCTTTTAAAGTAATTGTAAACTCAATTAAAAATCACCGGATAGACAAAGAAGGAGCTATAAATTTGATTTTGCCTGTTATAAATGAAAAACTCTTTAATAAACTAAAATTAAATACCTGGAGCCAGTTTAATTTACGAGAGCCAAGTGGTTACAAAACACCTGAAGCAATTATTATACCCCAACGAACCCTTAATACATTAAATGGAACGATAATTTTTTTTCAAAAAAAAAATACAGATGAACAGGACGAACCTTTTTATTTTACCAGTACTGAAGGGAAAAAAGATTTGGGCATAATCACTGAAAATAGTAAAGACGAGATATTGGCAACCGATGAATATTTTAGTACAATAAAAAGTTATCAGATAGGTTCAAAATTCAGGCTGGAGGTAAACAATACAGGGTTCACTTATATCCTTGCATTAAATAGTAATGGTATAGCATTACTTTATCCTGATAAAAACTTAACGGTTAAAACAGGAAGCAACGTTAAAGATATTACAGTAAGTGGTGACGAAACCCCGGCTACGGGAATGGTAAAAGTTCCGGGGAGCAGCTCCAGTGGGATACCTAATTATTTTACAATTACAAAAAGCGCCACAGGTATTGAAGGTAAATCAGAAGAAATGGCTATCCTATTATCCAAATCTGAACTGGAACTGGAAGAAACTATGGAGAAGCTTAATACCGTAACCGGTAATTTAAGTGAAAGAATCACCAGGGTTTTTGGGGAAAAGAAAATTGCTGCCGCTGAAGGAAGTGTTTCCATACAGGAAAATACGGTAAGATTTAATGCTGATGAAAGCATAAACAATGTTTTGCCTTTAGTCTTTAAAATTTTAAAAAAATGAAAAATATTTTAATGCTCCTGTTTGTATTTACAGCAACCTCAGTAATTAGTCATGCACAAAAAATGGACAATGCTTCAAAGCAAAAGAAGCTGGCACTGATAATTGGAAATAATGAGTATAAATATGCAAACGTATTAAAAAACACTATCAACGATGCCCAGGATATGGCACTTACTTTAAAGGCCATAGGATTCGAAACAATGCTTTATACAAATCTTGATTATATAAAATTTTTACAGGCTATTGATTCATTCTCTCAAAAAGCTCCCGATTATGATGTATTGCTGTTTTATTTTTCGGGTCATGGGATGATGTTTTCAGGTGATAATTTTTTAGTACCAGTTGATGCTTCATTACGAAATAATGAACAGCAGATAGAAACAGAATGTGTAAATATAAAACGGGTTTTAACAAATTTTAATACTGGTGAGGGTAAGGCCAATATTGCCATAATAGATGCTTGCCGCAATAAACCATTTAACAGAAGCTGGATGGCAAACAGCAGGGATTTGGGTACGGGCAATCGTCTTAACCTAAGCAATTTAAGAGCCAGTGGCAGTATTGTAGCTCTTGCTTCAGGCGAAGGCGAAACATCATCTGATAATCCAAAAGGAAGAAACGGGCTGTTCACCACTTCGTTTATAAAATATATTAAAGAACCTGGCCTAACAGTTAACGAAGTGCTTCAATTAACCCGTAAAGAAGTGAAGGAAAAATCTAATAACAGCCAAAACCCGATTGAGTTTAATGAATTAGTGGGCAACTTTTATTTTATTCCTGGTAAGCAATCGCAAACAAAACCCTTTCAAAAAATATCCCCTTCTTTAACCGATACAGATCATGATGGTATTGTTGACAGCAAAGATAAATGCCCTTACGAACGGGGAGAATTGGAAGATGGTGGGTGCCCCAAGAATAATAAAATCAGCAACACAAATAAAAAGAATCAAAAAATTCCTCAAAGCAATTCTTTAAAAGAAGAAAATGAAACACTGCCTCAAATCAAAACAGACCTAAAACAAAAAACTGTACGTCTTCAGGAAGGTACTACTATAAGATTGATACTTAAAGAAGCACTCAATTCAAAAACAGCGATCATAGGCGACCCTGTAGAACTTGAGGTTAATGAAGACGTCGTTGTAGATGGATATACTGTTATTAAAGCAGGAACCCCGGTGAAAGCCGAAATAACAGAAGCGAGTAAAGCTAAAATACTGGGTAAGCAGGGCAAGATAGATTTCATCGCAACCTTTACCACATCAGTAGATAATCAGAGCATCTGCATCCGCAGCTCAATAAAATCAGAAGGGAAAAACAAAACTGCTGGCGTGGTGACAGCAGCAGCAATATTAGGAGCACCCTTACTTATTGTAATAAAAGGTAAAGAAGCAAAACTGCCCAAGGGCAAATTGTTTAACGGGTATATTGATAATACTTATACAATAGCAGGGTTAGTTGGTTATTGAAAATAAAAAAATAAAAACTATAAATTATGAAAAAGAAAATACTATTTACCAAAGGCATAGCAATAATTTTCATATTACTTTCGGGGTATCCATTATTTGCCCAACCTGATTGTAATAAGCAAGAACCGGGTGGATGCCCATTTAAATTTGGCACCTTGTCATTAGATAAGTGTACTCCCGCTATAGGAAACACACTATGTACCGCTTTTAACAATGCTGATGCAATTCTTGATAAATTGAATAATGGAGCAGGTAAGTTTAAAGATGAAGCAGAGCAAAAACTTAAAGGATATCTCAGCCAAACCTTTAAGGATGCCCTTGACGCTCAGGCGCTGCAAGATTTTAACCAGGCGGCAAAATTTTATAATGAAATATATAATGAACTTATGGGGATGATCAAGGACGAAAATTGCGGCCCCAATCAAATTAAAAACATTCAAAGGTTTTTTATTACACAATTCAATAATCTTGCTTCTATAAAAAATATAATGGAAAGTGGATTCCGTGTAATAAGTACTGATGTTCCTCCTGCTTTACAAAACATAGCAGAATTTTCAACAGAACTTTCAAATGCAATTCAAATTTCTTCCGGTCAGGGCCAAAAAGGTTTGGAAGATTTAAAAAAAATACAAAATGCTGTTAATACACTCAACCGTCAAATAGAAATGATTAAAAATTTTGATGCTGCAGGAATAGTAATCAGTACAACCGATTTAACAGTTCAGGTTGGCAGTTTATATGGAAAATGTTCTGTTTGTGCAGGAGCAATTGTAACTACCATTGGTGAGGTACAAAAATCTTTTGCCGAAGGGGGCACAGCCGCCGCTACACCCGAAACATGGGAAGCAGCCGGGGGTAGCGCCTGGTTAGCACCTTTTGCAGGCCTTGATGGGGCAATTGGAGCAATTGGCACACTTGCGTCACCAGTTGCATGCGGGCCAATGATTGAGGCAATTGATAAAATCAATAAATATATTGAAGCACTGAAAGCATACTATAAAAAGATAAACCTTATAGCCTCTAATATAAAAGAAAGTGTAATTATTATTGAAGACGCAGCTGATAACTTAAGTAAATTAGTTGCGTCGGCTTCAAAAGAATTGAAACATTCAATAGAGAAAATGTCAAAGTCTTTGGCGGCTCTTGACAAACATGTAGATAACCTTTTTGAAGGGATTAATAAAAAAGTATTACCGAAAGTACAGGATATTACTATTATGATAACCAAACAGGTTGCCGCTAATGCTGGTCATTTATATGATTGCTATGAAGAGTACATAGGGCTGACAGAAAGGGTGACTTCAGAAACTATTACAGGCATTAAAGACATGTTTGAAGCAGGGTCAAAAATAGTAGATGCAGCAAAAATTATGGATAACATGGGAAGTGGGGTAACAAATACCATGAATGCAGCAAGAAATAAAGCAGGAGCTGAATATAATGACATAAAGGAATCTTTTTCCAATCTGGAAAAGAGTTTATGTATAAGCACAAAATCAAACGGAACCATAAATTTAGAAGGCACGGCTGAGTGTATAATAAATAAAGTATTTAAAAACGGCCCGGAAGCATACCTAAATGATGCAAAAGCAATCCTTAAACATTCTGGCGACCTTATCTCTGCTGTTACTGACCTTGCAGCAAAAGCAGCCCGGGCAGCTGATGATGCCTATACATCTAAACCAGGTACTGCAAAAAAAATACGGGCAATAGCTAAATCAAAGGAGGCAAGGGAAAAAGCTGAATCAGCTTTAGTTAAAATTAAAAGATCAACTATAAAAGAATTTGCAAAGAACAAAGCAAAAGAAGAAAGTAAAAGAAAAATGAAAGAACAATTAGAGCAAGCAAAAAATAATAAAGAAGAAATACCTGATTCTAAGTTGACTGAAAGAAAAAAATTGTCCCCGATTATTATAAGCCAGGGAAATTAATTTGACTTCATTTGTGACACACGAAACTGGTTTTTCTACTATCCGTTTCGTGTGCCACCAGGGTAGTGGAAGCTTAGTTGCCCAAAGGGACACTGTTTAATGGATACGTTGATAATACTTATACAATAACAGGTTTGGTTGCTTATTAAAATTACTAACCTTAAAATTATTAATTATGAAAATTATTATTGTTATTGCTCTTCTTTTAATTAATTTAACAAGTCATGCCCAACAAGGTAGAAGCTCATTTCTTACACAGTTTGATCCTAATGCAACAGGTTTAAATAAAACTAATGCCTACCTTATTGCTTATTTAAACGCAATGGTTTACCCTGGCGAAGGATTCAGATTTCTTTATGGAACTCCTTATCCCAAACCGGATAGTAAAAATATAAGCGCTTTAGAAAAATCTGACCCTGCGTTTAAAATAGAATATGAGAGAAGGTTAAAATATTTGTTTGAGAAGTCTTTATTACAAGTACCCGGAAAGCCAAAAGTTGATAATACAGCAGGCATTGTTTTCGATTTTCAGACTCATTGTAATCCAGCAGGATACGACCCAGAAGCAATGATAATATCCACAAATAATTTTATTCAAGTAATTTTCAGGGGAACAGATAGGGTCTCTTGTGCATCGTCTGATTTGGGGTATGAATTTTTAGAATGGACAAAAACTAATTTGGATTTTGGTACTATGCAGCCACCAAAATTTTCCGGAAAAGTTCATCAGGGTTTCTGGAAAAGTTTGAATGATGGCGATTTTGCTTATAAATTAGCTAAAAAATTGATTGATGTATATGATGCCAAAAATAAAAAGGTATGGATTTCCGGTCACAGTTTGGGAGGAGCACATGCCCAGTTATTTTCACTTTATTTAAAACTTGAGCACCAGGTTAATGTTCAGGGACTATATTTATATGCATCACCACACCCAGGAGATGAAGCTTTTGTTAACCAGATAAATAGCGCCCTCGGAAAGAATAATATTCAGCGATTTGAATTTGTGGATGACCCAATTCCTGTTTTGCCCCCGCAACTCCCGCCATTTAATTCAAGAAGAGCTGGTATAAGAAATTGGTTTAAAGATATAAATACG
Organism: Ferruginibacter sp.; assembly: GCA_043719495.1. GTDB lineage: Bacteria > Bacteroidota > Bacteroidia > Chitinophagales > Chitinophagaceae > Ferruginibacter. Next base: position 6,426 of record JAYSTT010000170.1, read on the forward strand.
GTTGTATATAATAGTGAACAAAAAATGGGGATTGATGACTGGAGAGCTGCATGTGCATTAACAACTGCTCCCGCCAATGTGATATTGCATATGGACGTTTTTTCTTGCCCCGGAAGTGTTTGTTATCATCATCCTACATGGTATTTAAAAGCTTGCCGAAATCTTCTACCTGCATCACAATATAATAATTTACCTCCTGATATACCAACCCCCGATCAAATTGATGCAGGATGTACTCCACTAACACTTTGTCTTGGGAAAAATAATGATGCTGTCGCCTGCGCTATAGGTACGGCAAGCGATACATTAACAAGACTCATTACTATTGTTGGAGATGCCATTGAGAATATTGTATGGAATGCCGAAAACTATTGGTCGAATATAAGCGGAGATATATTACCAAACGGGGATGGTAAATACAGAGTGGCTTGTTATAAATTTAGCACAAAAGAGAAAAAATATTTAACAAGAAAATCCTGCTCTCTGGATTTGACCAATAGTCAAATTTCATGCGACAATAATCAAATATTTCTTGATAAAAGAAGAAATGATGGCAAACAAATTTTCTTGATAAAAAAAGATGGGGCTAACTACATTATTACTAATCCTGATAACAATAATTCAGTAGTTGCAATAGATGCTAAAGAAATTGCTAAAGAAGGCGCCGATGTTGACATGTCAGACAGGGCCAGAGTACCTGTTGTTGAAACAAATGGGGATATAATTGGAAATCAGCATTGGTGGTTTTTTAAAATTATTTCAGGCACAGGGAAAGTAGTTTATCTCATAAAAAATTCAAGTCTTCCGAGCAAGGTAATTGACGCAGCAGATGCATGTAATTCAACAAGTGAAGCAGATTGTGGCGTGAATGTTTATAAAGGGGTTTCTAATGACCTTTCACAGTTATGGATTCTAGAAAAAGTAAATTGAAATTCTAAAACAATAATTAACATAAAATGTATAAATATTCTCTATCCCTGCTTTTTGTAGTATTTATTTTTTTTCAATCAAAAGGGCAAACTTATTTATCAGTTAATCAAAGTGTAAACTATGATGTATTTGCCGATAAGGCGAGTAACAACTCAAATGTTTTTCTGGAGGCAGGTAAAACTTACAAAATAACAGCTTCAACAAACGATAAGTGGACCGATGATTATATTGAAACTGACGCCAATGGGTTTACCTCTTCCAGGGGTAAAGACAAAGTGTCACGGGAAATATTAAAATTGTTTGAAAGTAAAAGAAGAGTTCCGGATGCAAATTGGTTTTGTCTTATCGGTTATACTATATACCTCGTTCCCATCCTAGGTAAATATACTTTCAAAATAGGCAGCACAAAAACATTAACTATTCCGGAAAACAAAGGAGGTATATTATACCTATATGCTAATGATGTTAACACAATGTACTGGAACAATCATGGTAAAATAACTGTAACAATAAAAAGAACTGAATAAAATGTTATTCTTACAAAAAAACTCATAACTTAAGGCTGGCCAACATACCTATTTAATGTTACCATCCTATATATTACTAACAGCACTTGCTGCACAACTTGTTTACATTCTTGTAAACTGGTATTTCTTCCGAAGAAAGGAATACCAGTTTTATTCACTTTATATAGTAGTAGTGTCAGTTTATTTTTTGAATAAATATATGGCCAACAATAACGGCTTAGTTCATATTGGAAAATTTGAGTTTTTAAAATTTTATCCCGATAAAATTTTAGCTATAATATCCTATATTTTTTATTTCAAATTTGGAAGGCATTTTGTTGAGGCTGCAACACGTTACCCAACAATGAACAGACTCATGAAATATACTGAAATCTTTCTTCTTATCTATGTTTTGTTTGACGGAGCGTTATTATTCTTCACCGGCAATTTTAAACTGGAGAACTATATATTCCTTCCTGTGAATATTCTCATTTTTACTGTTTTAATTTATGTTTTCCGAACAATGCTCAAAAGAAATGAAATACTTGACCGCTTTATTTTAACCGGAAGTATGTTTTATGCAGTATGCGCTTGTATTACTATGTGGTTAGGCCAAAATAAACCTCCGCTGGAAGATGACCATATTCTTGCCTTACAAATAGGGGCTGTTGTTGAAATGATACTGTTGAATGCAGGATTAGTATATAAATCGAGAATGTTGCAAACACAAACCATTAATTCGCAGAAACAGCTTATTGAAAGATATGAGGAAAACCAGGATTTGCTTTTAAGACTCGGAAATATAAGAGAAAGAATTAGCAGGGATCTGCACGATGATGTAGGCGCTACACTCAGCACTGTGAAAGCTTATGCAGAAATTTTAAAAGACAATCCGGATAATCCATTAATAGCTGAACTGATACGGGATAATTCTGCCGAAATGATTGAACAGCTTGAAGTAATTGCCTGGGCTACCAATCCCCAGCATGATAATTTTAAAAGTTTAAAAAACAGGATGGTAAAATTTGCAATGCCGCTTTGCCACTTAAAAAAAATACAATGCAATATTGAAAGTGAAAGGTTGAATGAAGAAATGATGATGCCGGGAGAAGTAAGGCAGAATATTTTTCTGGTATTTAAAGAAGCTATCAACAATATGATGAAATATTCCGAAGCCACCGCCTGCAACACTCTGATGTTTATTAACCACAACCGGTTTGTGATGCAAATAAATGATAACGGAAAGGGTTTTGATGGAACCGTAAAAGAAACTAACAGCGGATTAAAAAATATGCAAAAGAGAACAGAAGAATTAAATGGAAAGATTGAAATAGCAAGTTCATTAGATAAAGGAACAGATATTATTGTACGGATTCCTTATCCTTTCAGAATACCAAACTCTTGGGATAGGAATAAACATTGATAAAAGGTAAATTGTACTGGCAAACAATGGCTGCACTCATCATAGTTAAATAAAAGAATAAAATGCTCAATATTGCAATCATAGAAGATAATCCCCAATACCGCACTGCCATTTCTATTATTATGCAGCTGAACGAAAACTTCCACCTTATTCATAAATTAGAGAACTGTGACGAGATGATGGGTCGTTTTGAAATAGATAAACCAAATGTAGTACTGATGGATATAGATATGCCGGGCATGAATGGCATACAGGCTGTGTGGGAAATCAAAAAAAAATGGCCTGAAATAAAAATCCTGATGCTGACTGTATT
>JAYSTT010000018.1:0-1863 GCA_043719495.1 Ferruginibacter sp.
ATGAAAATCAGGCAGCATACAAAATGCGGCAGCAAATAATAGAACATCCCTTTGGTACCATAAAAAGAACATGGGGATATAGTTACACCTTACTTAAAGGCATTGAAAAAGTAAATACAGAGATGGCAATAATATTTACGATGTATAATTTTAGAAGGGCAATAACAATATTAGGCTTTACAGAAATGATTAACAGACTTAAAACATGGAAGCCTGTATCAACCTTGCAAAATAACGGCCTATTTAAGGTCTTTTATAGCAAGCGATTTATAAAAATATATTTAGCAGCTTAAAAATAATAGCTGGTAAATTGTCTTAAATAAGATCAAAAACAGACTGGAGAAGCAAAAATTGAAAAATGGAAAGTATATTTTTAGTTTTTGCACAGTCTGTCGTTGCGTCGCACACTTGTACCTACCGTGTGGACACATCTTTTGCCATCATCCAGCCATTGTAAGTATCATAAAATTTTTCTAATCCTATCCACAATGTCGTGATACCAGGTTTTCTTTCAGAAGCGTATCCCTTCCATCCACCAAGGCGTGCTATTACCCAGGTCGCATACTGCAAGGTATATTTTTTGTAAGGGTTCTTTAATTTTTCCGTTTTGCCTTCCATCTTTTTACATTGCATATCTGCACATTTCATTTCTGATTTTGTAAAGCATATCTCTGCAGGCAATCCTGCATCTTCGGGTTCATCCCAGGCAATACGCATCTGGAATATTTTTATAATGGCATCAAGCATCAACAAGCATAGCTTTTTTATTGACCTGCCACTTTCCAGTTCACTGGCTTCAATATTAAACCCTTCTTTTTTTAGTATCCTGAATACTTCTTCTATTATCCATCGCCAACTGTACCATTCTATTATCATTAATGCTTCACTCAATGTAGTAACAGGTATGGTTGTAAGCAACCTCCAGCATACCTTTTGTTTTGATGTACCTCCTACTTCTGTTGCCTCAACAGCCCAAAGTTTTACTGTGGCCGCTGCGGTTTTAGCAGTTCTGCTGCTGTTTTTTAATTCTACTTCCGTAAATCTTACTTCCAGTTTGGCTGTTCTTTTCTTTTGACCTTTTCTGTTATCGCCATCAATTTTAATTTCGTAAGTGCCTGCCACTTTGCACTTTGATAATTTACTAAATAATTTCCCTCCTTCTGGCAATGCTCTGTCTGATTTTGCCCGTATCAATAGGTTAGTTTGGGCATCGGGTATGGTGGCAAATTGCTCGTAAATATCGCCTTCCCGATCCTGCACTATTATCACCATTGCTGCCTCCTTCAAACTTAATTTAGTTGCTTTAGAAGAAGCCTGCCATTTATTAGACTCTTTGTTTTCTATTGTAAGTTTCTTATACCTGTGCCTGTCTTTGGTTGCTTTATCTTCTCTTTCTAAAGAGCGGTTCCACATGTGTACAGCGCAATATCCGTAAGGAAAACAATTAGCTGCATCTACTACCAAAGAAGGATGTATCATAAAACCCAACCCGTTTTTGGGTGCATTCGTTGTGCCTATCGAATCATCTTTATTTATCCTGTTTTTATGGTTATACAAATTTATTTCCGAAGTATCTTGTATACTCAATACCACCTTGCCCTTTACAGCTACAGCACATCGTTTGCTGATACTTGCTGTTATAACACTTTCAGGGGTACGCTCATTTTCCAAAAACCGGTAATGGCCCTTTTGTACCGAACTGCTCTGGCTTATCTGACGGATAGAATGACTACCCCTAACCAGTAAATCTCTTACAAATTTATTCCCACGTTCATCCAAACGCTTATCTCCAAAACTGTCCCTAAACGATGCTGTCAACATATTTTTAAGCCAAAGCTACAAAAGATGTGTCCACACGGTAGC
>JAYSTT010000171.1:0-1613 GCA_043719495.1 Ferruginibacter sp.
GATTTCTTTCATGCGTTCGTTACCTGAATCCTGTTTGCTTACCCAATTAAATTTAATAAGCGTATAAAGCAATCCTACGATACCCATTGCCGGAACGGCGTAAATCAAATTAGTCATAATTGTTGTTCTGAATTTTGGAGGGCAAAAATAGGGGAAATGGTTTAAAATCAGGCATATTACACCCGATAATTAGCTTATGATATGACTTGTATGCTGTTTATTTTAATATTTAAGAAGAACAATCCTAGATTTAAACAATTATTTTGCTATTTTGTAGCTCTAAAAACTTAAAACTTATGACAGATTTTAATCAAAATGTAGACCAAGCCAAGGACCTGCTAAACCTTGAGCAAAATGATATGCAAAAACTTCCTCAAATGTTGAATGTACTAACCATTTTAACTTATATAGGATGTGCATTGGGGGCAATTGGATCTATTTATGGTTTTTTCTCAGCTTCTTCAAATTTAAAAAAATATGAAGAGTTGGGTTCAACAGGGATAGATACAGAGAACAAGACTTTAAATTCGATAATGTCTGGGGCAATGGAAATGGCAAAAAAACAGTATGATAACCGTTTAATGTTATTAATTTTTGGAATGGTAGGGCTTGTTTTATGTTTTTATGGCGCTATGCAAATGCGTAATTATAAAAAACAGGGTTATCTGCTATATGTAATCGGGGAATTATTACCCATTATTTCTTTTGCTCTTTTTATTGGATTCGGCAGTTTATTAGGAGCCGTATCAATGATATTTACCATTCTTTTTTCAGCAGTATTTATTATCTTGTATACCACTCAACGTAAATATTTAGTTGACTAATTTTTTAATACATAAAAAAATAATCCCGGTTACTTATGTTGCCGGGATTATTATTTTAACCCTTGCCTTTCTTTTTAGGTACAGCAGGTTTGGGCTTTACTATCGTTTTAGGTTTTTCTTCAGCAGGTTTTTCTGCCTCTGTTTCCCCATCCTTTAATTTAGTTTCATCCAGGTTGCCGTTTGCATCCCGTATTGGAGTTGGTACCGGTTCTTTACCAAGAGGGGTTACCTGGTTAAATATCTTTTCTACATGTACCCATTTACCATTTTTCCATTTAAAGCCTTCATAATCCCCATCACCCACCAAGGTCCATTTTTTATTAGGTTCATTACTTTCAGAAATTAAATGTTCCACTATTATCATATCCATTTCTGCATCGTAATTTAATTTTGGTCCGTATGTTTTTTTATATTCCATAATATACCTGCCAATGGAAGTTTTAAAAACAGAATCTTCTTCAAAACTAAAATACCTGCCACCAAATGTTGGCTCATTATTTATGAAGTTTAATACTTCAATAATTTTTTTATTACTCTTTATATTATTTTCATCGTAACCTATCAGGGTATAATAATTTTGATTAGCATTTCTTTTTTGAATGATGTTATAATATACAGCACCAATCCAGCCTTTGTTATTTCCAATTGTATCAATTAAGTTTACAGTTACATCCGATTTATCAATAAGCGGATACAATTTTAATGAACCATCGTAAGTACGCATTTGAATGGCTCCATGCTGGCGGATAATGTTATCATTAATCATCAGCTGCCAGGTAAAAATTTTAA
>JAYSTT010000172.1:0-1613 GCA_043719495.1 Ferruginibacter sp.
ATCAACCAGGAAGATACCGGTTGCAAAACCAATACTGAATACATTTGATGATATTTCAAAAGTTAGAAACCGTGAAGACAAAAAAATAGTTTTTGCTACCGATGCAGATCCATCACTCAGGGATTTTTACTGGAGGTACGATCGTAACCTTGCAAAATTAGACAGCACTCCTTTTGAAATTAACACACCTGCACCCGCTGCTGATAATTACACCGAAGCTGAACGTTTTAAAATAGGTGGCGATAAAAATATGTATGAACTTACCTTCAGCAACAAAGGAGGACTGGTTATGCCCATCATTATTGAGTGGACATTTAAAGATGGCAGCAAAGAAGTGGACCGTATTCCTGTACAGGTTTGGCGCAAAAATGAGAACAAAGTGGTTAAAACCTTTTTGAAAAATAAAGAGGTAGCTTCAATCAAGTTAGATCCAATGAGAGAGACCGCAGACATAAACACTGATAACAATACCTGGCCTGCTATTGCAACACCCAGTAAGTTTCAGTTGTTTAAAAATGCTGCTGGCGGCCGTGGTGGGCCAAGAGGCGCTGGCAGTGGAGTAAATCCGATGCAAAAAGAAATTAAATAAAATATTTGCTATTGAAATTTTTAAAGCTGTCCCGCCCAAAAAGCGGGACAGTCTTTTGTTACAACCTTTTAGTAAATTACAGCTTATGAAATACAGCTTCCTCTTAATTTTTATTTGTTTGCTTTCGGTAAAATTATTTGCCGGCACTGTTGATACGGTTTCCATCTACAGCAATAGCATGCACAAATACATTAACGCAGTGGTAATAAAGCCCGATAGTTATAAAAAGTTTACCCGCCGGGGCGGGAAGAAAAATAGTTTTCCGGTAGTTTACCTATTGCATGGTTATTCGGGCAATTACAGCAACTGGATAATCAAAGTGCCTGAATTAAATAAATATGCAGATGATTACCAAACCCTGATCGTTTGTCCTGATGGGGCTTACAGCAGTTGGTATTTTGATAGTCCGCTTGATACTGCTTACCGCTACGAAACACATATTGCAACCGAAGTGGTGGACTTTATTGATAAAAATTACCGCAGCATTGCCGATAAAGATCATCGTGCAATTACCGGTTTAAGTATGGGTGGCCATGGCGCCTTGTTTCTTGCCTTGCGGCATGCAACTGTTTTTGGTGCAGCAGGCAGTATGAGTGGCGGTGTAGATCTAAAAGAAAGTAAAAACCGGTTCGACATCAGCAAAAGAATTGGCGATACCATTTTGCAGGCAGTAAACTGGCACGACCTGACTGTGATCAATGTAATTGAAAACTATACCAACACCGATGTAAAAATAATTTTTGATTGTGGCATCGGCGATATTTTTATTGACGGCAACCGCAGGCTGCATCAAAAAATGCTGCAGTTAAAAATACCACACGAATATACAGAAAGGCCCGGGGCACACAACTGGGATTACTGGAGAAACAGCGTAGCAACCCAGTTATATTTTTTCAGTAATTTTTTTAACGCTGCTAATAAGAAGACATGATCTTATTCAGGCCCCCTGAAAGAAATGGGTTGCCGCCTGTAAGCTTTCACAGGCCGGTTATATTGCATGGCAGGTATCCAGTTTGGGCTGTCC
>JAYSTT010000173.1:0-1612 GCA_043719495.1 Ferruginibacter sp.
GATTATAAAAACAAATCTTATAAACACTAAATAAATAAACTTTAAAACAACAATGAAAAAATTATTACTAGGAGCTGTGATGGCGTTAGGACTTATGAGCGCCTCAGCACAAACAAAAATTGGTTATATCAACACCGATGAGTTAATGGCTGTAATGCCGGAGTCAGCAAAACTACAGACTGATTTAAATGAATACCAGAATTCTTTACAACAGCAGGGTCTCACTTTACAAAAAGAAGCCGATGCCAAAAGGGATCAGTATTTTTTAGATTCTTTAAAATTATCACCAAGCATGAAGGAAATAAGGAGGAATGACCTGGTTAAATTATACAGTCGTTTACAAAGCTACGATCAGGAAGCACAGGAAGAAGCTCAGAAATATGCACAGACTAAAATAGCTCCCGTACGTACAAAAGCATTAGATGCTATTAAAGCCGTAGCTAAAGAAAGAGGTTATAGCTATGTAATTGACAATGCAACTACTATTTTATTGGTAATGCCAACCGGCGATGATCTTTTACCAATGGTTAAAGCCAAATTGGGAATTAAAGATGCACCTCCCGCTGCGGCTGGTACTAAACCTGCCGGTAACTAATATTAATTTCTTTAAATTATATGCAAAGCCTTCTGATACATCAGGAGGCTTTGTTATTTTTACCAAATGATGCAACAACCGATTGGCATATTTGATAGTGGTTATGGAGGATTAACTATTTTAAAAGAGATCACAGCTAAACTTCCCCGGTACGATTATATATACCTGGGCGATAATGCCCGGTCACCTTACGGCAACCGAAGCTTTGAAACGGTTTACCAGTACACATTACAATGCGTTGAATGGTTCTTTAACCAGGGATGCCCGCTGGTTATTCTGGCCTGCAATACAGCTTCTGCAAAAGCATTACGCTCTATTCAGCAAAACGACCTGGCAAAAATAGATGCAACCAAAAGGGTTTTGGGAGTAATAAGGCCAACAACGGAGATAATAGGCAAATACACCAAAACTGGTCATGTGGGTATTCTGGCAACTAACGGAACAGTTATTTCCAACTCTTACCCAATAGAAATTGAGAAATTTTATCCCGCAGTAAAAGTTTTTCAGGAAGCCTGCCCCATGTGGGTGCCATTGGTAGAAAATAATGAGTACAATGGTTCAGGAGCTGATTATTTCATCCAGAAGAATATCAATAACCTTATGCAGCAATCGGCTGATATTGATACTATATTGCTGGCCTGCACACATTATCCCTTATTGATGGATAAGATAAAAAAAGCGTTGCCGCCCAATCTTACCGTTTTATCGCAGGGCGAAATTGTAGCCGACAGTCTTGCAGGTTATTTGCAAAATCACCCCGAAATGGAAGTAAAATGCAGTAAAAACGGTCAGATTGCTTTTTTTACAACAGATTCGCCGGAGGATTTTGACAGCCATGCCGCCATTTTCTACGGCACGCCTGTAAAATCGCAGCATGTAAGCCTTTAACCGGTAAATAAATCTAAAATCTGCAATCCAAAATCCAAAATTTTACCCTACTTTTGCCGTCCTTTCACAAACAACGGGGATGGTGCCTTGTTGAGTGTAACAAAAATGAATTCGGAAATTTAATTTGTA
>JAYSTT010000174.1:0-1611 GCA_043719495.1 Ferruginibacter sp.
GAGGTCGCAATTTGCGACCTCCAATTTTTTGACAAAGCCTATTTTTTTATCTCTGCTATTTCGGAACTTTTTTATTTAACTCTAAATCAAGGGTTTGCAAAAATCTAATTTAAGCTTCATTTGCCCCAAATACGGATGCTCTGGGTTTACAATAAGCTCCTGCCGGGAAGGGTGAATTAATACATCCCGGCCTGTTTAAAGTATCGTAAAATGCGGAATAAGCGTCGGTCGGGCAGACATATCTTCCATAAGTATGGCGCCCAATAAAGGTTCTGTATCACCTGGCAATACAAATGCCCTGCAGGTAGTACTCCTGTTTTTAAATCTAACGTCAACCGGGCCCACTACATCGTATTCCTCTCTTTGACCGTTGGCCAATTCCGCCACCCGTCTTTCTATAAAAGGCAACTGTAACTGAGCTTGTATGTTTTCGTTAATGCATAAGTTTAATGCTCCACTATCTACCAACATATTTACATGCATACGCTTTACTTCATTCTCACCTATAATAAATTTTCTAACATAGGCAAGGTCATCGGCATTTACCAACTCAATATCTGCATAAGTTAATCCCATAATTTACTTTTACAATAATGAAGTTACATTTTTTTTACTTTATTTTTCCAGGCATAAAATATATTGACTCCAGGCGATTCCTGCTTTTGCTACTCATACCCTGATAAATCTATCCCCAGTTTTTGAGCTGTATTTTTGATAAGCCTTTTTTTATAAGGAGCTTTTATTTCTCCTATTTTTAACTGGCCCTGCAAAATAGTATTTACAGTGCCGGTACTAAAAATAAAGCGCATGGCGTGTTCACCAAAGTTTGCGGAAATATCGTTTTGGATTGGTGTAAAAACAGACGCTTTTACGAGCTCCCATCTTTCTTTTTCAGTTTGAAAATCTTCGTATTTAGTATCTATGTAGTTTCTTTTGTTAGATAACTTTTTATTGCCTGCGTCTGTGTGTAGTTTTTTAATGTATCCAAACAGCATATCCTCGCCTTCTTTACTTTTAAGTGCAGGATGAATACCTGTTATATTTTGCCAATCAGTTTGATTTATTTTGTTTAATGCCAGGTTTCGTACAGTTTCCTCATTCATGATGTAATAAGCAGGCTTATTTTGTTGTTGGGCAATACTATCTCTATAGCAAAACAAACCATTAAGTACATACTGATGATAAGGACTCAAGTAAAGTAAATCGCTTTTTTTAAGAAAATTATCTTTAGGCTCCAAACTGTGTATAGTGCTGGATAACAGGTTATTTTCATCCTGCAAAAAAGGGAGCATATTTTTTTCTGCTGACTGTTCTTCCAGTGCGGCCTTCATTTGCAAAAGGTACAATACATCTTTAGCTGCATAAATAAGTTGTTCGGGCTTCAAGGGCCTTAATACCCAATTTACTTTCTGCATTTTTTTATCCAGTTCAATACCAAACAACTGCTGTATCATAGCGCCAAGCGATGTTCGTTCGTAGTTAAGCAGTTTGGCATAAAGCTCTGTATCAGCCAGGTTTGTTGGGTAGCATTTTAAAGAGTGCAGCAATCGCAAATCTTCTGAAGAGCAGTGTACAACTTTTTGTATGGCAGCATTTTCCAAAAGCTCGAAA
>JAYSTT010000175.1:0-3915 GCA_043719495.1 Ferruginibacter sp.
GGTAACCTCATTTACCAACACTTTAGAATGCATAGATGACATGTTGAACACATGAAACAATTGAGCAAATGCAAGGGTTACAAATGCCATGTTATTGGCAACCCTATCGTCATCGCTAATATATGCTTTGCAATAAAAAACGGCAATAATTACAGATAAGGTAATGACTGCGGAGTATAGGGCTATTGCTATCCAGTTGTTATTTGTGATGATATTTTTCGCAGGGTTTCTTGGTGGGTTATCCATGATAGTTTTATCGCCTTTGCCTACCCCAAGCGCCAAAGCGGGAAATATATCAGTAACCATATTAAGAAACAATATTTGTAAAGCAAGAAGGGTTGATGCAGGTGCAATAAACCCCAGAACTGTTACAATAAATATCTCACTTAAATTACAAGACACCAGATAGATAACAAACTTCTGGATATTCCTGAAAATTTCCCGGCCATGCGCTACTGCTGCTGCAATAGAAATAAAGGAGTCATCTTTTAATACAATACTAGCCGTTTCTTTGGCCACTTGTGTACCTCTCAACCCCATCGCAATACCAACATCTGCTTTCTTTAAGGCAGGGGCATCGTTTACGCCGTCGCCCGTCATGGCAACTATGTTACCTTCTTTCTGATAAATGCCTGCAATCTCTAATTTTTGTTTAGGGGTGGTACGGGCAAACACGGCGGTATTTAGGATTTTTTCTTTCCATTCATTTGTAAGTGATTCAATTGCCGGTAAATCTTTTCCTGTGATTACTGCTTGCTCTGTCTCATCAATCAACCCCGTTTTTTTTGCTATGTTTAATGCCGTTAACGGATGGTCGCCTGTTATCATTACAATTTTTATTCCCGCCTTTCTACAGGTTAAAATGGCTTCTTTAATATCCCGCCGGGGCGGATCTAAAAAACCTATCATTCCCACATACACCAGCGCATCTAAATAATTGTCCTTACTAATTTCTGCCGCTTCATTGCAGGCAAATGCTAAAACCCGAAGCCCATTGGCAGCCATTTTTTCGGAAGTATCCAGCACTTTCTTTTTGTCATCTTCTTTTAATTCTTCTATGCCTGTTCCATTTTGTATCCTGTTACACTTTGCTAACAAATGTTCCACCGAACCTTTGGCTGCAACAAGATTTCCTTTTGCGCTTTTGTGGAGCGTGCCCATTATTTTTGTTTCGGAACTAAATGGCACTTCAGCGATTCTCTCGTGCTGCTTTTTTAGTTCATCGGAAGTGGTACCGGAGGTGTTAGCTAAATGAATGAGTGCTATTTCTATCGGGTCACCCAACAGGTTGTCTTTTTCTTCTGAATTTTTTGGTAAAGCATTGTTGCATAATGCGCCAATCAACTTTATTTTGTCAAAACTTTCTTTACTGTTTTTTATTTCACCGTGTTCAAATTTTAATTCCTTGTTTTCAATGCGCACTTTTAATTCCTCCGATGGAAAAGAAAGGGTATCTACGTGAATGGTATTTTCAGTTAAGGTGCCTGTTTTATCAGTTAAAATTACATTGGTGCTGCCAAGTGTTTCTACCGCCGAAAGTTTTTTTACAATGGCATTTCTACGAGCCATCAGTAATATTCCATAGGCCAGTGCAACGGTAGAGACAATGGGCAATCCTTCGGGGAAAGCTGCTACAGCAAGGGCAATAGAGGTTTCAAAAATTAATAACCATGATTTGCCTTGCACCATTCCAGTAATGGCAAAAATGCTTGTCATAAACAGGGTTATCCAAATTAATTTTTTGCTTAAGGCACCTATCTTTTTATCTAATGGAGTAGCCGTTTCTGCTGCACTTTCTACCAAAGATGTAATAGTGCCCAGTTCTGTATGCTGTGCAATGCCGGTAATAACAGCTTTGCCTTTTCCATTCATAACAGAAGCACCTTTAAATATCATATTGTGCCGGTCTCCCAATACAGTTTCTTTATCAAGTTTTCCGACATTTTTTTCTGTAGGAAGTGATTCGCCGGTTAGTGAAGATTCATCACACTGCAGTTGATTTATTTCTATTAATCGTCCATCTCCGGGTATTACATCACCAGCTTCCAGCAATACCACATCTCCCGGGGTTAATTTTTCGGATGGTACTTCCTGTGTTTTTCCATCCCTTATTACTTTGCACAATATCTCATCCATTTCCCTTAAAGCATTCATTGAGCTTCGTGCCTGCAACTCCATAAAAAAGCCAATCAGGGCATTTATTAAAATAACTACCCCAATAGCACCAGCTTCAATATAATGTTTAGAATATAACGTTACTATTACAGCAGCAACTAATAAATAAACTATTGGACTTTTAAATTGCAACAGCAAAATCATCCAAATACTTTTCTGTTTTTGTGCTTGATAGATATTTGCGCCAAACTGTTTTGTACGATTTTCTGCTTCGGATGCCGCGATCCCCTTTTCAGCATTGGTATCAAACGATTGTACAATTTCTTCTACAGATAAAGTATGTACATCGTGCAAGGGGATAAATTATTTTCATGACTTATTAGTCTTAAGAATTAGTAAAATCCTTAATCAAGAATTAAAATGAATAATGAACAGGTGTTGTGTTAGTAATGTTGTCGCTAACCGGGCATCTTTCTTTTACCTGATTAATCAGTCTCTGAATCATATCCGTAGAAGCATCACTTTTAATATTTAATTTAATATTTAATGATTTAAAACCTGCCCGTTCTTTATCAGAAATTCCTAATAATTTTTCGGGATTAATATCGCCAGTAATACTTATTTCAAGATTTTTTATGGCGATACCCATTTCTTTTGCAATCAGGTTAACTAAAACATTTATACAACCGGCATACCCAGCAAGAATATATTCAACAGGCGTTGGCGCAGAATCTTTACCACCAAAATTCTCTGGTTCATCTACCACTATACTAAACTGGCGTACTTTCCCCTCAAATCTTGTAGGAGTAACACTCTTTCCATTAATTGCAAAAATCAAATTTTCCATGATTATTAAAAGTTTTATTTTGTATCTGAATAATAATATTGTTCCGAAATTTCTTGAAACGATTATGCCTTGTTAAAAACCAGCAAAGGCACTTTTGCATTAAAAGAATATTCAGCTCATTTACTTGACAAGAATATTTTTTGAAACCAATTCCTGTTTTGTTCAGTAATCATTATCATCATTGAAGGCTTCCTCTTTTTTACTGCCGTTTCAATATCAGTAATTAAGGATTCATTGGGGTTTCTGTTGGTTATATTAAAGTTGATATGGTAGGCAGCAATTTTTTTAACTGCCGTTTCAATAACTTTTAATTGGTCGCTGTTTTCTAATACTGATGTAAGATGCAATAATTCTATTGTTGCTTTTAATGGCTTGGCAAAATCCCCTACTTTGATAATTTCTTTTTTAAAATGAGGAAGGTCAGATGCATAAAGAATGCTATTAATTGAGGCGGTTTTATATATGTACGGTACAGCAATTACGGGAATTACAAAATGATTAATAAGATTTCCGGTGTTAGTACCTAAAATCCTTGCCAGTTGGTCGGCTCCTCTTGTACTAATGCAAATGAAATCAAACCTATTTTCTTCGGCATAATCCCTGATGATCGCTTCCGGAATAACAGAAATTTTTACAACGCAGTTAATATCAACTGCAGGGATATGTAAGCCTGCATAAATTTCTTCCACAAAAATCTGCAGTTTGGCTTGGGTTATGCTTATTTGCTCTTTTTCATATTCTTCAATTTTTACTGCATTCCACGCTGTAGGGGTAGGGATATGATAAACATTTAAAAAAGTAAGCTTACAGTTATTTTGAATATCTAACTGAATAGCAAACAATAAAGCGGCTTTAGATTTATCAGAAAAATCGGTAGTTACAAGAATTTTTTTCATTTTTATTTATTGTTGCAATACTTACACCATTAGTAGTATGTACCCTTATTAATTTAC
>JAYSTT010000176.1:0-9537 GCA_043719495.1 Ferruginibacter sp.
TATAGATTGGCGAATCCACCACACAGCGTAAGAAATAAATTTGAAACCTTTTGTTTCGTCAAAGCGTTGTGCCGCTTTGATTAAGCCGAGGTTACCCTCGTTAATTAAATCACTAAGAGAAAGGCCTTGGTGCTGGTACTGCTTAGCTACAGATACCACAAAACGAAGGTTGGCCTGCACCAATTTGTCTAATGCCCTCTGATCACCCATTTTGATCTTTTGGGCCAAAATGGTCTCCTCTTCAGGTGTAATCATTGAAATTTTCGAAATTTCCTGCAAATACTTCTCAACTGCTTGTGAATCACGGTTGGTAATCTGCGTTGCGATCTTAAGTTGCCTCATTGTAATGTATTAATTCTTAATGTTTAACACTATAAAGACTTATTTGTTGGGGAAAATGTTGCAAATGAATAGTTAATGCGTCAAATCCTTGGAAAATAGTGTGCAAAACTACACTTTTAAAGCCGCATTTCATAGCTTTTGTGTAAAAAATGGAGTAAAAGGGGATAAGAAAGTATAAGAAATGAGCGATAAGGAATAGGCTTGATTATTTCTGGTTGATTTACCGATAAGTTCTTTTTACTAATAATTTGCCCCCTTGCGGCTTGCCCCATGCTTCTTATATTTGAAGTATGATTACCGATTTACGCTCCGATACTTTTACCAAACCATCTCCGGAAATGTTGGAAGCCATGTTTAAAGCTAAAGTTGGTGATGATGTTTTTGGCGAAGACCCATCTGTAAACCAACTGGAAGCTATGGCCGCCGAAATGTTTGGGATGGAAGCCGCTTTATTTTGCCCAAGCGGTACCATGACTAATCAAATTGGTATAAAATGCCATACCCAACCCGGCGATGAAGTGATATGCGACAAGATGAGCCATGTATATATTTATGAAGGTGGCGGTATTGCTTTTAACAGCTGTTGCCAAACCAAAGCATTGGAAGGTGACAGAGGTAGATTGACTGCTGAACAAATAATTGAAGCCATTAATCCTGATGATGTACATAAAGCCAGGACAAGTTTGGTTAGCCTGGAGAATACAGCCAATAGAGGTGGTGGAAGTTGCTATAATTTTAGTGAATTTCAGTTAATTAAAGATATTTGTTTACAAAATAAATTAGGTTTTCATTTAGATGGAGCCAGGCTATGGAATGCGCTTGTTGCAAAAGTTGAATCACCAAAACAATATGGCGAAGTGTTTGATAGTATTTCCATTTGTTTAAGTAAAGGATTGGGGGCTCCTGTAGGTAGTTTACTTCTCGGAAAACACCATTTTATTAAAAAAGCACGTAGGGTGCGTAAGGTTTTTGGCGGCGGAATGCGGCAGGCAGGATATTTGGCAGCAGCCGGCATTTATGCACTGGAAAATAATATAGAAAGATTAAAGGAAGATCATTTGCATGCACACCAAATTGCAGAAGCATTGACAAAAAAAGATTTTATTGGCAAGATAATGCCAGTAGAAACTAACATCATTATTTTTGAAGTTATAGGTGCTTATACCCCAAAAGAATTTTGCGAAAGGTTGAAGCTGGATGATATTTTATGTTTGGCTATTTCGCCAACTCAGGTACGGATGGTTACGCACTTGGATGTTACTGATGAGATGGCCAAGAAGCTGGTTGGGGTGATTGAAGTAATGTAAGTTTTAAAATATTACCTTAGATAACCCGTTAAGTTCAAGAATAATATTTCCAAAAATCACTCCCAAACACACCATAATAATTTTAAGAGAACGACAGCTGTTGTTAAGGGTTTTAAAATTATACATTGTGGTAAACGATACCCATCTTTATCAATTAAAAGAACGAGAGCCACTTTTAATTGAGCAAAATAATTTACCCATAAAAATAGTTGCCGAAAATGGCTTTCATTTTTCAAAACCACTGTACTTATCAAAACCTAAAGCAGAGCCAGTTTTAATTGGTATTGGCTGTAAGGCTGATAATGGTACGCTATGGGGTGGTATTATTTTTAGTGCCCTTTTCTTTATCATATTTTTTGTAACCCGGTTTTATCCGGTATTGTTATTGGCCAATTTGCCTTTATTCTATTTAGTATATAAAATATTTTGGACTCCAAAAGAATTTATAACTATTGAAATATTGAAGAAATAATTTTTAGAAATAGTTGAAAGAACAAGCTTAAAAAATCAACCCAAATTTCACATTTATGCCAAAATTACTTTCTACATAATTTGTTGTTTTTTTAATATCCTCAATGTACAGATTGTAGGTAGTTGATGGAGAAACTAAGTTAACAGAACAATTAAATTTGCTGTTCTTAATATTGAAAGAATATTTGGGGCCTGCTGAAAGATAAAAGCTTCCATTTCTTTTTACTACAACATTCCCTGGCCCAGAAACGTACTTTCCAATAAAAGTATGATTAAAAAACCCATACCCAGCCTGGGCACTTATACCAACTCTTTTTTTCTTCCCAAGGTAAATACAAGCATCTGCAAAAACAGGTATGTACATCCTTTCCCTGTATCTAAAATAAATTTCTGTAAGCCCGGCACCTATCTTAAAAGATGGAGAAATAATTTTGCGAAAACTAAATTCCACAGATGGAAGGAATTCTCCGGGAGATATAAAAACATAGCTTAAAGAAATTTCCTTTTCAATTTTTTTACTTGTGCTTGCAGCACTTTGCGAAAACGAAGAATAAAAGAAAAAGAATACTGGTAAAAATGTAAGAAGAAATTTTTTCATAAAGAAGTTTTTTAGGTGCTGAATTGATAAGTATGCAATAAATATAGCAACTTTACACTTTATTATTATAATATATTAAGTAATGTTCCCAAAAATTAACCCCACTTCCACCCCATCCTGGCATGCATTGCAAAATCATTTTAGCCAAATGAAAACAGTACACATGAAAGAACTGTTTAAAACCGATGCAGAAAGGTTCAGCAAATTCTCTTTACAATTCAATGATATTTTATTTGATTATTCTAAAAATATAATTACTGCAGAAACATTACAATTGTTGCTGCAACTGGCCAATGAGTGCAAACTAAATGATGCCATTGAAGCCATGTTTACCGGCGAAAAAATTAATGGTACAGAGAACAGGGCGGTGCTTCATACCGCACTCCGGAATTTTTCTGGTGAGCCGGTTTTTACAGATGGTGCTGATGTAATGCCCTATGTAAAAAAGGTATTGGAACAGATGAAACATTTCTGCAAAAAAATACACAGTGGCGAATGGAAAGGCTACAGCGGAAAAAAGATAAAATATATTGTAAACATTGGCATTGGCGGCAGCGATTTAGGGCCAGTGATGGTTACCGAAACCCTAAAACCTTATTGGGTAAGTGGCATACAAACTTATTTTGTAAGTAATGTTGATGGAACGCATATAGCCGAAACATTAAAAAAAGTGACCGCAGATGAAACACTTTTTTTAATTGCCAGTAAAACATTTACCACTCAGGAAACTATGACCAATGCACATAGTGCAAGGAACTGGTTTTTGCAATATGCCAAAGATGAAGTATTAGTTGCCAAACATTTTGTAGCATTATCTACCAATGAAACAGAGGTAATCAAATTTGGCATTGCTGCAGAAAATATGTTTGGCTTTTGGGATTGGGTGGGTGGCCGATATAGTTTATGGAGTGCCGTTGGCTTATCTATTGCTTTAACTGTTGGCTTTGATAATTTTGAAGATTTGCTTAAGGGAGCTCATGAGGCAGATAAACATTTTCGCAATACTGCCTTTGAAAAAAATATTCCTGTTTTAATGGCACTCATTGGTATTTGGTATTGCAATTTTTATGGTACTACTACCGAAGCAATTCTGCCTTACGATCAATACATGCATCGTTTTTCAGCCTATTTTCAACAAGGCAATATGGAAAGCAATGGAAAATATATTGACAGAAACGGCGACAGAGTTACCTATTCCACCGGCCCGGTTATTTGGGGTGAACCTGGAACTAACGGGCAACATGCATTTTATCAATTAATTCATCAGGGCACTCAAATAATTCCCTGCGATTTTATTGCACCGGTTCTAAGTCATAATCCTTTAGGTGATCATCATCAAAAACTACTGAGTAACTTCTTTGCTCAAACTGAAGCCTTAATGAATGGCACAGGCCACGATAATGGTTACCGTGTTTTTGAAGGCAACCGCCCTACTAATTCTTTTTTAGTAAAACAAATAACAGCTTTTAGTTTGGGTGAATTAATTGCCTTGTACGAACACAAAATTTTTGTACAGGGGGTTATCTGGAATATTTACAGTTTTGATCAATGGGGAGTTGAGTTGGGTAAGGTTTTGGCCAATAAAATTTTGCCTGAGTTATATAATAGTGATGGAATTTCATCTCATGATTCCTCTACCAATGAACTGATAAATGCCTACAAAAAAATGAGGTAGTTTTATTAATTTATGTAACTTTAAAGAAATAAATTTTATGAAAGTAATTTGCCTGACTGCATTTCTTATTTCTATTTCAATCCTTGCTTCTGCCCAGGTTAATATTGTAACACCCGAATTTTCTTTACCAGAGATAAGCAATAGTAAGTCTAAAATTATCGGACAAACAAATATGGGTAATATATATGCTTTGCCCATTGATAATATGCCCTGCGTCGTTGCTTTCACTCCCTATAGGGCATTGATGCCAATCCTTAATACTCCTCTGGTAAGCCCAGGAATCCCAAATTCCTTTCCAAAGCAAAATTTATTGAAAACAACCACTTCTGATTACAATTTCCTTAAACCTGATAAAGCCCCTTCTAAAAATTTAATGCTTGATTTAATTCGAAAAAATAAACATTTTAAGTAATGTTTTATCAATACCTGTCGGGTGTTATCAGTTCAGTTTCTGAGGTTAAAATATAACTGAATTTAATTTTTGCCAGCTTTCCCTTAACTATGATTTTCTTTAACTCTGCATGTTTTAAAGTATTGCCAGAAGCTTGTTGCAAATTAATTTTCCAGACATGATTTCCCTTTTTAGGAAGAAAACTGGCAGGCTTTCCATCTTCTCTTCTGATTCCTATTTTTAGTGTAGCTTCCTCTTTATCTTCAATTGATGCCATAAATGAAATGCCGTTGTAAAAAACTGAATCTATTTTGGGCTTACCATTAAACCTGCATTCTATATAAATAAACCTTTCTATTATTGGTTCCGGATCTACAGGGTTGCCATTTTCATCAGCCCTTTGTGTACCCGGCATTAATACAGTATAAAATGCCTGTGCCTTTTGTATTCTACATACCTGAGCCTGGCACGAATTAATGACCAATACAAATGATAAAATACCTGCTATATTTCTCATCTCTGTTGTTTTAAACAAATGTATGACTTTAGGTTTGACCTGAAATTAAAAGCCCTCTCTAAAAAGAAAGGGCTTCAGCAATTAGTTTTGGCGTTGGTTACCACTTATCTACTTCCTCAGTGCTGCCATTATCAACCGGTGGAGTTGTTTCGGCAGGTGTTTCAACTTTTTCTTCAACAGTTACTGCAGGAGTTTCGGTTGTTGCTGCTTCTGTATTTGCAGTTGCCTGCGGCTGGCCAGCTTCTCCCTCGTAAGGAGTATCGTGGTTAAAAGCATCAAAATCAAAATCGGGCATTAACTCTGTTTTTACATAATCAATGGCTTCTCCTAATCCTTTAATAAATTTATTGAAATCTTCCTTATATAAAAAGATTTTGTGGCGCTCGTATCCATCACTGTCAAATTTTTTACGACTCTCTGTAATGGTTAAATAAAAGTCGTTACCACGGGTTTCTCTTACATCAAAAAAGTAAGTCCTGCGTTTTCCTGCACGGATGCGTTGACTGTAAACACTTTCTATTTTTTTGTCATTATTCTCGTACGCCACTTTGTATTTTTTTTAGTTTAAAAACGATTTCTTTTTTTTATGCTGAGCAAAGATAAAATTGTTTTTGAAACCACAAAATATATGTGGGGTTATTATCTGATTTAAGTATTAATTATGCTCAGCCTGTTGCAGGTTGTACATTTCAGTATAAATGCCATTTTTTTGTAAAAGCTCGTCATGTGTTCCTTCCTCGGCAATTTTACCTTCTTCAATTACAATAATTTTATCAAATTTAAACAGCGAGAATATGCGGTGGGTAATAATAAGGGCCGTTTTATCTTTCAGGTAATTATACAGATTTTCTATTATTTCTTTTTCTGTACGGGCATCTACTGCACTTAAGCAGTCATCAAAAATCACAATTTGAGGATCCTTTATAAGCGCCCTTGCTATGGATATCCTTTGCTTTTGCCCTCCACTAAGTGTAACTCCCCTTTCCCCTATCATAGTTTTATACTGGTGAGTAAATTTTTCAATTTCGCTGTGTACACTGGCTTGTGTTGCGGCTAAAACAATTGCTTCGGGAGAAGCATTTTCTAATCCAAAGCTGATATTGTTGCTTACTGTTTCACTAAATAAAAATACATCCTGAGGCACATAACTTATTTGTTCCCGGAGAGAATTAATGTCTATTTTATTAATAGGAATACCGTCATAAGTAATTATTCCCTTTTGAGGATTATAGGTATGCAAGAGTAATTGTGCTATAGTGGATTTACCCGAACCTGTACGGCCAATAATGGCTATTTTTTCGCCTTTAATAATTTGTAAAGAGAAATTTTTAATCGCATTTATACCGGTATGTGGATAAGTAAAATCAACATCAGTAAAAGATATATCTCCCTTTAATATTGGTCTTAACTCATCGCCTGAATTGTTAATTTCGGGTTGGGTGTGTAAAAATTCGTTTATCCTTTTTTGAGATGCAGCTGCTCTTTGTGTCATGCTGGCCGTCCAACCAATTGCACTTACCGGAAAGGTGAGCATTTGTATATAAAGTACAAATTCGGCAATAGTTCCTACACTTACCCCCTCTACCTTATTTACTACATCAAGGCTACCCACCATAATAGTTATAATAGTACTTAATCCAATTAGTAATGCCATGCTGGGAAAATAAATAGCTTCAGTTTTTGCTAAACTCAAGGCATTATTTCTATAGGCTTCGCTGTTATTATTAAAAAAAAGCAGCATGGCTTTTTCCTGCACATAAGATTTTATTACTCTTATACCTGAATAGGATTCTTGTGCATTAGTGGTAAGGCTACTAAGCAGTGATTGTATCCGCTCACTTTTTTTATTAATAATAGTGTTTACAAAATAAATGGTTACCGCTAATATTGGCAAAGGGGCCAAAGCAACTAAAGTTAGTTTAGGGCTTTCCTTTAACATAAAAAAAACACTAAAGCCAATAACTGCTGCAAGGTTTATAAAATACATTATTGCAGGCCCGGTGTACATCCTTACCCGGCTAACATCTTCAGAAATGCGGTTCATTAAATCGCCTGTGCTGTGAGTTTTATAAAAATTGGTATCTAATTTTTGGTAGTGAGTAAATATTTCATTTTTTTGATTGTACTCAATATGGCGGCTCATTACAATAATGGTTTGCCGCATCAGAAACATAAAAAATCCACTTATAATTGCCAATATAAGCAAGGTAATACCTGCCAGCAAAATTTTACTCCCCTGATGAGTTTCAAAAAATGCAATGACTTTTTTAACTAAAAAATCATAATTCCTTTCAGCTTCAGCTATAGGTTCAGTTTTATATCCAGGTGAACTTCCCTTAACAGAATGCACAACGGTATTAACAACATACCTGGTTACTTGGGGCGCTAAAATTCTAAAGTAATTGGTTAATACTACAAATATTATTCCCAGCAAAAAATGCCATCGGTATTTCCAAAAATATTTGTTGAGGGATTTAAGGTGCTTCATTCACTTCAAAGGTACAATTTATACCTCTTGATTTCAGTTATCAGGAATGAATATAATTCTGCAAATGCTCTATCGTTTCTTTTTGTGTAAGAATGGTTTCCTTAATAACATCGTTAATAGATATGATGCCACATAACTCATCGTTTTCAAAAACAGGCAGATAGCGGATATTATTTTCGCTCATTATCTGCATACAGGTTTCTACAGAATTATCAGGAGTAATACGAGGTAAGCCAGTACTCATAATTTCTTTTACCAATGTAGTAGTGGAAGATTTTCCTTTTAAGATAACTTTACGGGCATAATCCCTCTCGGTTAAAAGCCCTGCATACTGGCCATTTTCAACCACCACAATAGAGCCGATATTTTTTTCTGCCATTTGTTTAATGGCATCCAGTACAGTAATGTCGGGTGCTATAGTTATAACATTAACCCCTTTTCTCTGAAGGATGTGTGATACTTTTTTCATATAAACTGTTTGGCGTTAAAGAAAACCAATTGAATAAATTATTAATAATTCAAAAGCATTTGTAAGTTATTCCTTTTTGCCGACTTCTAAAAAAAATATTACAATTTACAGAATCATGATTTCCATCTTTTACAATTGTGATTTTTCATTCTTTACTAAAATGATTTTCGTCAGGTTGTATAAAAAAATCAACCGATTGAATTTTTGTAACCCATTTTAGCAGTAACTTCATTTCTTACAAAAACGAACGTTAATTATGGGTGTATCTTCCATGATTATTTTGATACTAGCTGCTTTAGCCTTTTCAATATTTGCTATTTTAATTGCTAAGCTGGTTACTAAAACCACTTCGAATAAAGCCAAGCTGGAGCCTTATGAATGCGGCATTCCTACTACCGGGCAAACCTGGATACAGCTTAATGTAGGTTATTATTTATTTGCACTGATATTTTTGATCTTTGATGTGGAGCTTGTATTTCTTTATCCATGGGCGGTGGTAGCAAAAAAAGTAGGTTGGTTGGCTTTGGTAGAAATTGTAATTTTCTTTTTTATATTGTTTATGGGATTTTTATATGCACATAAAAAAGATGCTTTGAAGTGGATGTAAAAAAACCTGTCCCTCTGAAGTGGGAATTGATTATGGGGAAGATGATGTAATATATTTATTAAAAAAAAGTTAGCCCATTTATAAATGAGCGATGAAATAAAAAATACAACAATTGCGGTTCCTCCGCCAGCTGGCGGAGAACAGAAGGCTTTTCCCGGCCAGATACATGAGTTGCCCGGAGGTGGTATTGTACTCAGTAAATTAGATGATGTGATCAATTGGGCAAGATCGAATTCCTTGTGGCCATTAACTTTTGCAACCAGTTGCTGCGGTATTGAATATATGGCTGTGGCTGGTGCCAAATACGATTTTTCACGGTTTGGGTTTGAAGTAGCAAGAGCGTCTCCACGCCAGGCTGATGTAATCATTATTGCCGGTACCATCGTAAATAAAATGGCCCCTGTATTAAAAAGATTATACGACCAGATGGGTGACCCTAAATATGTAATTGCAATGGGTGCCTGTGCCATAAGCGGCGGCCCGTTTTTTTACAATACTTATTCGGTGGTTAAAGGTGCCGATCATGTAATACCGGTGGATGTGTATGTTGCCGGTTGCCCGCCAAGGCCAGAAGCATTGTTACATGCATTAATAAGTTTACAACAAAAGATAAAAAGCGGTTTAACCCGTGAGCAATTGCCCCCATCCCCTAAAGGGGTGTAATAATGCAAC
>JAYSTT010000177.1:0-1600 GCA_043719495.1 Ferruginibacter sp.
TAGTAGGCATGTTTGCAATAAGTACTTTGTACGATTGCTGTTCATCTTTTACTGTAAATAAAAAACTGCAGGAGCCTTTGGTATGGCCGGGATGATGCAACATTATCAATTGCATATCTCCCAGTTTTATAGTATCTCCATCATGTAGTAAACGATCGGGTACCACGGGTTTGAAGCTGGCTACATTTCCTCCCAATGCATAATCACTACTGCCACCGTCTTTCGAAACAGCTGCGTCTTTTTCATTCAACATCAGTTTTGCACCTGTTTTCTTTTTAATAGCAGCCATTGCACCCATATGGTCATAATGCGCCTGTGTATTCAACAATATTTTAGTATCGGAAAAGGTAAAGCCCAGTAATTTGATATTGTTTTTTATTTGTTTTTCAGAAGCCGCCAGCCCGGTATTGATCAATATATTTCCCTGTGGCGTGGTGATTAAGTAACAGGCCAGGTCGAAGGTACCCACATAATACAAATTACCTGCAATGCGGAAGGGTTGGTAGGGTTTACTCCATTCTGCACTCCATGCTTTTGGTTCTTGCACTTTTTGTGCTGTGGCAGTTGCTGCTGTTGCTGATACTATAACAGCAAATGCTATTTTTTTAAATGAACAGTTGAACATATAATTATCGGGGAATGAAATTAAAGGTTTAAAGATATTGGATTTTTTACAGGATTAAAAAAACGGAAGAGCAATGCTGAATAAAAAATTAAAGGTTGTTTTTTTTCATTACATTTTTTAGGCCGTACAATGGTAATGTGATTTGGCTGTGCTGGCAAAGTTTATACCAAAATCTACAGGACACACTTGTACAATATAGCTTTATTGAGCTTTTATTTTAGCGGAGTTTAGAGTAAAAGAATTCTATTTTTTTTGTTATGCTTTGTTTAAACAGTGGACATAGTCCGGCAGATTTAATAGACCCAAGTGATCTTACGGAACATCTGAACCCCTGTGGTTTTTTCAATCTACCGGTATAAAGAGAAGAACATTACCATTTTTCCCGTAAATTGAACTACAGAAAGGGTTACGGTGATATATGCGCTAACAGCAGCCCATATCTAAAACACCTTATCTCACTGAGATTGTTCTTAGAGGAACTAAAGAATCGCCAATTATTAATCCTGCCTTTTTTATAAAGAACTGGAATTCAAATGCTGCAAAGATTCTGATAAACGGAAAGGAAAGTCGAAATTATAGAGTTGGAATTAATCATGAACTTGAAGGAGACGACCTGGTTTTGTTCATTTTTATTAATGAATCAGTAAAAGTGAAAATAACCATTTTACCAAAATAAAAAAAATAGAAAATATTTTAAGCATAATAAATTAGGAGAAATACGTGAAGGCCTATAACTTCATTGTCATACTACAATTTAATATGTCAATGGATATCAAAAGTGCAAACCCGGTTAGACAGTTTGGAAATTAAATATTAAACACCCCACAGAAAAAAATTGCAAATAAAAAAAATAGGACTTGAATTAAAACATCATTGTTATGAAAAAAGTTAGTTGTTCTCTTGTGCTATCGGTCACGTTAATTTTAGGTCTTTCTGAAAAAATAACTGCTCAGCCAAAAGTAGAAAATCCTGCTG
>JAYSTT010000178.1:0-1597 GCA_043719495.1 Ferruginibacter sp.
CAATCCTGGATTCGTTTTGCAAGAATAGCTTTTATCATTCAACTGGTTTCTGTATTAATTATCTTTTCGGTAATTTTTTATATCTGCTCTCACCATTACTTTGAGTATATGTATGCTTACAAGCATGCTTCAAAGGAATTAGAATCAAAATTTTTATTGGCTTGTATCTGGGAAGGCCAGGAAGGAAGTTATTTGTTATGGACGGTATGGCACAGCATACTCGGCATCTTTATAATTGCTAAAAGTAAAAAATCTTTATTATATGGCTGGGAAGCCCCGGTTATGTTGGTGATAAGTTTTGCACAGCTTTTTTTGAGCATGATGATTTTAGGGATTTACATTTTTGATATCCGTATTGGCAGCAGCCCCTTTACCCTAACCCGTAACGAAATTGCCGGGCCAATTTTTAGCCAGCCTAATTATTTAAGTTTTATAAAAGATGGAATTGGGTTAAATGTTTTACTCCGTAATTACTGGATGGTGATTCATCCCCCGGTTTTATTTTTAGGATTTGCCTCAACAATTATTCCTTTTGCATTTGCCTATGCAGGTATACAAACAAAACGCTTTGGCGATTGGGTAAAACCTGCTTTGCCTTTTGCATTGTTCAGTGCCTGTGTTTTAGGGGTTGGCATAATGATGGGAGGTAAATGGGCATATGAATCTTTATCATTTGGCGGTTACTGGGCATGGGATCCGGTGGAAAACGCTTCATTGGTACCCTGGTTAATTTTAATTGCAGGATTGCACACCATGGTTATTTATAATGCAACAGGGCAATCCTTAAGGGCAAGTTATCTGTTTGCCTTCCTAAGTTTTATTTTTATTTTATACTCTACTTTTTTAACCCGAACAGGAATTTTATCCGATACATCAGTACATGCTTTTACAATTGATACCGAAACTAAGAAAGTAACCTATACCATGCTGCTGCTTTTTTTAACAGCATTTACATTACCATCCATTGCCCTTTTAATTAAGAGCTATAAAAAAATTCCATCCATTAATACCGAGGAAAGAATTGATTCCAGGGAGTTCTGGATGTTTATCGGCTCTATCATTTTCTTTTTATCAGCATTATTTATCAGTGCCAAAACATCGGTACCGGTTTTTAATGCAATTTTTAATACCAAAATAGCCCCGCCGGAAGATGTGGAGTTTTCTTACAATAAAGTAATGGTACTGGTTGCTTTTATTATTACTTTATTAACTGCCGTTACCCAATATTTTAAATATAAAAACACCCCTTCAAAATACATTGTAAAAAAGATTGTATTTCCTACAATAATTGCTGCAGTTATTACGGCTTTATTGGCAGTATTTTATCCTGTTACTTATTATAAACAGGGAGCCGGGTTTTTAGGTGCCATTTATATTGCTTTGTTTGCATCAGTTTATGCAGTAATTGCTAATGCCTCCTACATCTGGCTTGGTTTAAATGGTAAATTAAAAGCTGCAGGCGGTTCTATAGCGCATGTGGGATTTGCTGTTATGGTATTAGGGATGTTAATTTCTTCCGGTAATAAAAAAACCATCAGTGATAATACAGTAACAGGCATCAATATCCCATTTGGAAATAACAGTAAAGAAAATCCTT
>JAYSTT010000179.1:0-1596 GCA_043719495.1 Ferruginibacter sp.
ATACGATTCATGTAGCTGAGGCTTTATATTTAAAATTACGATTAAAATGAGTAATCACTGTACATTACATTGAATAGGTGCTTTTAAAATTGTTGCGGCGTTTTGACCTCACCCCCAATGAGCTACGCTCGTTCCTTTGCAAGGAACTCCAAAGGAGAGGGGGGCTTTGGACTCTGAAATTTGAACGTATTTTAGTTTAAATTTAGATTAACAGGGCGACAATTTTAAATGTACCCCGGTACATTACATTGAACAAGATGAACGGATTTTTGTTTTTACATACAATAGTTTAACTTTTTATATGGCGCAGACAGTTTTAATAACCGGGGGTACCGGCTTAGTGGGAAAAGCACTTACCAACGGCCTGGTTACAAAAGGATATAACGTAATTATTTTAACAAGGGATGTCAGCGGTAAAAAAAATAAACCGGGAATAAGCTATGCCGGGTGGAATGTGGCCAAACAGGAAATTGACCTTGCAGCATTGCAATCGGTCGATTATATTATTCACCTTGCCGGTGCAGGCGTGGTAGATAAACGATGGACCGATGCCTACAAAAAAGAAATTGTTGAAAGCCGTACAGAAAGTGGCAGACTTATTTATGAAGCTTTAAAAAATAATCCCAATAAAGTTAAAGCCGTAGTAAGCGCAAGTGCTATTGGCTGGTACGGTGCAGATGCAGACCTTGTAAAACCCTTTACTGAAACCGACAAAGCCGATGAAAGTTTTTTAGGAAATACCTGCAAACTTTGGGACGAAAGTATTGAACCTGTTGAAGGTTTAGGAAAACGCCTGGTAAAGCTGAGAATTGGCATTGTGCTCAGCAACGATGGCGGCGCATTGGTTGAATTTAAAAAGCCACTCGGCTTTGGGGTTGCAGGCATTTTAGGTAGTGGACAACAAATAGTAAGCTGGGTACATATTGATGACCTGTGCAACCTGTTTATTGCAGGCATTGAAAACGAAAATTTATCGGGCAGTTATAATGCTGTGGCACCAAACCCGGTAAGCAACAAAACACTTACCATACAACTTGCCAAAGCCCTGAAAAAAAATTTTTACCTGCCACTACATGTGCCGGCATTTGTTTTAAAAATAATGATGGGGCAAAGCAGTATTGAGGTTTTAAAAAGCGCCACGGTAAGTTGCAAAAAAATATTAGATACGGGTTTTCAATTCACATTTACAAACATTGATGCTGCGTTAAATGACCTGGCAAAAAAATAAATTATACGGACTACCGGGCAGGGCTTGCTGCAGGGCTGGAATTCATTGCTCGTCCAGCCCGGAACCGCTGCTGAATAAAGATACTAAAAGTACAAGTTAACAAACAAAAGCCCAGCGATGTTTGTCCAGCCCAGATGAAGCACAACAGCGATAAAATGACCATTGCTCCAATGTCCTGCCAGCCTTGCAGCAAACCCAATGTTAGCGGCTGCTGTTTTTGAGGATTGTTATTTAATTTTTTCCAATAATAGTTTTTCTATTTCGGGTTGCCCGTTATCTTTAGCTATTTCGCTTGCTGTTTTTTTATCATTGTTTTTCAATGTCAAGTCAGGGTTGTATTGAAGAAGTAATTTTAAAACATCCATTCG
>JAYSTT010000180.1:0-1593 GCA_043719495.1 Ferruginibacter sp.
CCCATGTCAAAGCGGTATCCATCTTTGGTTTCGGAAGAACATTTGCCGCCGGGAAAAGAATTGGCTTCAAACACGGTTACTTTATAACCTTTGTTGCGCATGCGAATGGCTGCACCCAGCCCTGCTACACCTGCACCAATTACGGCACAGGATTTATTATTTTCTGTAATCATAATTTTTTGCTTGCGGGCAAAATTAGATGATTTCGGCTATTTGATTTTGTAAAAACCTATTGGGATAAACAAGGATATACTTACTAACGGGAATTTGGATTTTAACAGCGGGCCTGGTCTGGTATTGCAAGGGAAATTATGCGGTAACGCCCACTTCTAGGATGCCTTCTCCTAAATCTTCCTCAGTATAAATATATCTTGGTTTTTTAGCTGGTTGAGCAACTGTGTTGCTGAATTTCAGTTCATCTGGCATAGTTGCCTTAAAGTGGGTGGTTGGTTGACTTTTCATTTTATTTGTTTTAATAAATTCTTTGGCATTAAAATCGTGCCAAAATGGATATTGGTTATTTTATTAACGGCGAATTTGCGTAATTATTATACGGAAAAGTTATGCCTGTGATAAAATTTACATATTGTTAGGTAAGTAGTAACCTTAAATAGAAATCTATACCCGGATTTATTGAAAACAGTCTAATTTTATTAACTCAATTAAACAGCGTATTATGGATTTTGGCCGTGTTTCAGAAGCAGCGTTAAGTAAAATAGATTTTAGTCTTGCCGATGAACCTTCTTTTAATAAAAAAATACTGAAAGGCAAACCGGCAAAGAATCCCAAAGTATATATTGGCTGCGCCAAATGGGGCAGAACAGAATGGGTGGGGAAAATTTATCCCCCAAAGGCAAAGGAAAAAGATTTTCTGGAGCATTATGTAAATCATTATAACAGTGTTGAGTTGAATGCTACGCATTATAAAGTGTATGGCGAAGAAGGCATAAAAAAATGGGCGGCTAAAGCTGCCAACAAAGATTTTAAGTTTTGCCCAAAAATGTACCAGGGCGTAACACATCGGGGTAGTTTAAAAGGAAAAGATTTTATCATGAATGAATTCTTCAGGGGCATTGTTGCTTTTGAAGAATTTTTGGGGCCGATCTTTATCCAGGTAAGCGAAACCTTTGCTCCAAAAAGAAAAGAAGAACTGTTTGAGTTTTTAAGATCACTGCCAATCGATCTGCAATTTTTTATGGAAGTTCGTCATCCTGATTGGTTTGCCAAAGCAGATATATCACAAGAATTATTTTCCACACTTGCAGCAATGAATATTGGTGCTGTAATTACCGATACTGCCGGCAGAAGGGATTGTGCACACATGCATCTTACGGTTGCTAAAACATTTATCCGTTATGTAGGTAACAGTTTGCATCCAACCGATTATACAAGAATTGATGAATGGATTGGCAGAATGAAATATTGGCTGGATAAGGGTATGGAAGAATTGTATTTTTTCATGCACATGCATGATGAGGCAACATCTCCTGAATTAACTGTTTACCTGGTTGATAAAATGAACAAAAAACTCGGATTAGATTTGATAAAACCGAAATTCATCGCAGAGCAAAAAAATCTGTTTGAATAACCCCG
>JAYSTT010000019.1:0-1862 GCA_043719495.1 Ferruginibacter sp.
TTTAAGTTTTGGTGTATCTGCTTTTGTTACCGGCGATAGCAGCAACAAACCTGAGATATATCAAACAGCACTTAGTGCCGGTTATGATTATTATGGAAAAACAATTTATGCTGGCGGATCTTACACAAGATATTTAAGCAATCAGAATAAATACAACAGCAAATCACTTTACCAGAACGACCTGTATGCTTACGTAAAACTTGCAAAGGGAATTTTTCAGCCAGGCATAAGTGTTGGTTATGCAACTGGCAATTACAAAGAGTTGAATTATATAACTGTCCGGGATACAGTTCACCTTCCATTGCCCTTGCCCAATGGCAGAGACACAATTATAAAGCGGACTTTAAGAGATTCAACCGATAATAAGACCAGTTATTTTTCCGTAGCAGCAACCGTTGGGCACGATTTTGCTTTTTACAACGTCTTTTCAAAAAAAGACGAGCTGGATTTTATTCCAACCCTGATATTAAATATGGGTAGCGATAAACTTACTCAAACACATACCAACAAAATATTTAACAGCAGGGCTTTAAGTAAGAGAAAAAAATCTGAGTTTGCCAATAAGTTTCAGTTTCAGTCTGTTGCGGCTTCTTTTGATCTTACATACATGGTCAGGAAATTTTTTATACAACCCGTTCTCTATTTAGATTATTATCTTCCGGAAACAACGGAGAACCGGTTCAGCGCAATCTTTTCGGTAAATGTGGGTTTTTCATTTTAACAGTTCTTGTCTTAACATAAGTTTGTAATTTTAAACAGATCGTTGGCATATTACTTGGTGCCTGTTTACAAACTAAACCTCTTTTTATTTATGAAAACAAAACTCTTTGTCCTCGCAATTTTTTGCATCACAGCAGGTGCAGCCAATGCACAAAAACTGCATATTGGTTTTAAAGGCGGTGCAAACATCAACAAGCTTACCGGTAAATCTTTCGACGATCAGTTTTCTTTTGGCTATCATGTGGGTGGCTTTGTTTCGGTAGGACTCGGCGGAAAATTTGCTATTCAACCCGAAGTTTTATTTAACCAGATCAATGTAGATACATCCAGCAGTTACAGCACAATCTACCAGTTTAATAAAGTAGATAAAGTGCAGCTTAAGTATTTGAGTATTCCCATCCTGCTTAATTACAAGCCTATAAAATTTATTACACTGCAGGCTGGTCCACAGTTTGGCATACTTACCAACAAAAGCAAAACACTGGTGCAGAACGGTAAGGAAGCATTCAAGAGTGGTGACTTTAGCATGTTGGGTGGTGTACAGGTAAACATATCGCACCTGAATGTGTATGCACGTTATGCAGTGGGCTTAAGTAATTTAAATAATATTGATAATAAAGAAAAGTGGAAAAGCCAGAGTGTGCAAATTGGCGTTGGGCTTACATTATAAATTAAAACTTTTGGAGGGTTTTAAACCCTCCAAAAGTTATTATGGACGTATAATGGTGAGAGAGCCATCGGCGTTCAGTTTTACAATAGCAGACGGTGATGCTGCGGTTACATCATCCTGGCGGTGTTGCACTATATAGTTAACACCGTTTTTTATTTCAACATCTATATCTTCAAATAAAGCAGGCGTTGGGTATCCCGAAATATTTGCCGAGGTAGATACCAGTGGTTTTGCAAAACGGCTGATGAGTTTTTTGCAGAATGGATCGTTGGTAATGCGTATGCCAATAGTACCATCGCCTTGTATCATATTTTTTGCAAGGTTGGTACCCCCTTCATAAATAAAAGTGGTAGGCTTGTGTATGCCTTTTATATAATCAAATATTTTGGGGTTGGGCTGCGTAACATATTTGGGTATATCGTTTTCATCAGCCAGTAAAACGATCATACTCTTTTCATCCGACCGTTTTTTT
>JAYSTT010000181.1:0-1592 GCA_043719495.1 Ferruginibacter sp.
AATAATTTTCCTGTCTGCCTCATCAAGCATCGGCAAAGAATCGTGCTGCACAAAATGTAATTTAAAAGCCTTAATGGCTGCAATGGAATCCCTGGTATCGTAACCAATAATACGCAGGCCCTGTATAGCATCAAAGTTTAGGGGCAGTTTAATATTCGCCGTATCGTACCAGTAACCAAAACCATTTGCTGCCAGTTGCTGCCAGGGAAAATATTTATTGGGATCTACTTTTCTTTTTGGTGCAATATCGGCATGGCCAATAAAATTGGCGGTAGGTATGTTATTATCCTTTTTCAGTTTTTTCAATACATCCAGCAAGCTTTTTATTTGTGCATCACTAAAAGGTTCAAAACCATTATTATCCAGTTCAATGCCAATGCTTACACTATTAACATCAGTAACATTACCCCATTTGCTGTTGCCGGCATGCCATGCCCGCAGGTAATCGTTCAGCATGTGATTAATGGTACCGTCTTTACAAATAACATAATGGGCACTTACCTGGGTACGTGGTAATGTAAACGTTTTAAGCGTAGTGTCGCAGGCGGTTTGCGCTGTGTGATGAATGATAACGAAGTTTGCTTTACGCATTCCAAAATTGGTAGTGCCAACCCATTGCGATGCCATCATGGCGCTGTCAATACCGGCAGGTTGCTTTTTTATTTCGCTGGCAAATGCCTTGGTTTGTTGCTTGTAAATTTTATTGCTTTCAGCATACTTACCAGTGCTGCAGCTATTGCTCAGTACAACAATAAATATTAGTGAAAATACAGAATACTTCATACCGGGGGTTTAAACTGAAAGTTACTGTAAAACTAATTATCGTTTTATTCAAAATAAAAAGCTGTCGGTTAAGACAGCTTTTTATTATATACCTGATACGTCAATCTCCTATAATGTCGCCATGTCAATCACAAACCTGTACCTCACATCGCCTTTCAACATTCTTTCATAAGCTTCATTAATATCTTTCATAGCAATCAATTCTATATCGCTTACAATATTATGTTCGGCGCAGTAGTCCAGCATTTCCTGGGTTTCCGGTATGCCACCAATTAAAGAGCCTGCAATACTTTTTCTGCCAAAAATAAGATTAAATGCAGGCACCTGTGCCGGCGATGGTGGCGCACCCACACAAACCATTACACC
This sequence comes from Ferruginibacter sp., assembly GCA_043719495.1. Taxonomy (GTDB): domain Bacteria; phylum Bacteroidota; class Bacteroidia; order Chitinophagales; family Chitinophagaceae; genus Ferruginibacter. The sequence goes on from JAYSTT010000181.1 coordinate 1,150, forward strand.
ATTTGTACGCAACAAACCCAGGTAAAAATTATAATCATGATCGGCCGAAACGGTGTCTAAAATAAAATCAAAACTGCCTGCTACTTTCTTAATCTGTTCTGCATCGCTGGTAAGTACAAAATGATGTGCTCCCAGGCGTTGGGCATCTTTTTCCTTTGATGCTGTGTGACTAAGCATCGTAACATCTGCTCCCATGGAAACCGCCAGTTTTACACCCATGTGGCCAAGGCCGCCCAAACCAAGTACTGCAACTTTATGCCCTTTGCCTATCTTCCAATGGCGCAGCGGAGAGTAAGTGGTAATGCCTGCGCAAAGCAAAGGTGCAACGGCTTCCAGCGGAAGTTTATCAGAAATGTGCAAAACAAAATCTTCATGTACCACTATTGATTTACTGTAGCCACCAAAGGTATATCCGCTGCCATCTTTTTCCTGTCCGTTGTAAG
>JAYSTT010000182.1:0-1591 GCA_043719495.1 Ferruginibacter sp.
GGCAGGAAGTAACAGACTTTCGCCAGGCTATTGAAAAATTTAAAGAAGATATTCCCAAAGTAACAGAAGCACTAAGAGATATTATTAACAAACAGCAGGGCAATGCGGAATATATAAAAGCACGGGCTGAGTTTCATGAACTATGTAAACAATCCATTAACCCCGAGATAACTGCTGATGATATACAGGAAATGATGATACAGCATTTAATTACTGCCGATATCTTCAACACTATTTTTGATGAACCGCATTTTCACCAAGAAAATAATATAGCACGGGAGCTTAACAAAGTGATTGAAACTTTTTTTACAGGCACCACACGCCGCCAAACCTTGGGCAGCATAAAACATTATTACGATACCATTAATGCTGCAGCCGCAGGCATTGCCGACCACCATGAAAAACAAAAGTTTTTAAAAGTGGTGTACGAAAATTTTTATAAAGCCTACAACCCCAAAGCTGCCGACAGGCTGGGTATTGTATATACCCCCAACGAGATTGTGCAGTTTATGATAAAGAGTACCGATTACCTGCTGCACAAACATTTTGGTAAAACCCTTGCCGATAGAAATGTAGAGATACTTGACCCTGCTACAGGCACAGGCACATTTATTTGCGATATTATTGATTACCTGCCCAAAAACAAACTGGAGTATAAGTACAAGAACGAATTGCATGCCAATGAACTGGCCATACTGCCTTACTATATTGCCAACCTAAATATTGAGTACACTTACAAACAAAAAACAGGCAACTACGCCGAGTTTGAAAACCTTTGCTTTGTAGATACGCTTGATAATACCGGTTTTAATTGGGTAGGCAAACAGGGAGATTTATTTGGTGTAAGTGCAGAAAATGCCCATCGCATAAAAAAGCAAAATGGAAAAAAGATTAGTGTGGTAATTGGTAACCCTCCTTATAATGCAAAACAGGAAAATTATAATTTTCAAAATGCTAACAGGGGCTATAAGGAAATTGATAAAAGGATAAAAGAAACATTTATAAAACATGGTAAGGCGCAAAACCAAATTGTAGTGTATGATATGTACACAAGGTTTTACCGCTGGGCAATGGATAGGTTAGATGATAATGGGATTATTGCCATGATTACCAACAGGAGTTTTATTGATGGAAGGGCTTTTGATGGATTTAGAAAAATTGCAGCAAGTGAGTTTAACCATATTTATATTGTTGATTTAGGGGGCGATGTAAGGGCTAATCCAAAACTTTCTGGAACAAAGAATAATGTTTTTGGGATACAAACTGGTGTGGCTATTATGTTTCTTGTAAAGAAAGACAACCTTTATCCAGCGCAAACAAAAAAAGAGTTTAAAGAATTAACGAGAGAATTTACAATTGCCGAAGAACCGGTTATAGAATATAAGACCAAAAAATATTACTCTGTTGAAAAAACAAGAATAAATTATATACGCCGGCCAGAAATGGATACTATTGAAGATAAACTTACATGGCTTAGTGAATCGAAAATGGAAACAATAGATTTTGAAATTGTTACTCCAGACAAAAATAATAATTGGATTAATCAATCAGAGAATGATTGGGATGATTTATTGCCTTTGATTGATAAAGA
>JAYSTT010000183.1:0-9433 GCA_043719495.1 Ferruginibacter sp.
TGGAAACATCAAGGGAAGAAACATTGCCATAACGTTTTACATCATTAAAAATGCCAATTGAATCGCCGTTGCCGTTTATTTTTTTTAACTGATTGGATAAAGTAATGAGATAAACATTATCCAGGTTATCTACATTAAAATTGCTGTAATTACCCTTTATGATTTTTAAAAAATAAAATGAGGAATCGCTTTGGGCATGAGATGCCATGGGCATTACCGCTGAAGTACAGAAGCATACACAGGAAATTAATATAATTTTTATTTTTTTCAACTTATTATTTAAAATTTAATTGCCACTTATGTCTTCTCTATTCCCAATAGGTACTGTATAATACTTTAACTCCAGATTTCCCCCATCAAATACGGCATAACTATCGTACTTTATCCAGTCGCCTAAATTAATGTAAAGGCTGCCTGCAGGTAAGTTAAAATTAATAGGTAAATGCCGGTGGCCGAAAATAAAGTAATCGTAATGTTGTTTTTGTAAAATTTCTTTACAATAAAGAATCAGCCACTCTTTATATTCTCCTAAAAATATTTCATTTGTCTGCCCGGTTTTAGCCCGGCTTTTTTGGCTAAAATAATTTGCAATACCCATACCAATTTGGGGTGGTAATATTCCAAATAGCCATTGGCATATTCTATTACGAAAAACTTTTTTTATAAATTTGTAACCATGGTCGCCGGGACCCAAGCCATCGCCATGGCCTACTAAAAATTTTTTTCCATTAAATTCAAAAGGCATTGGTTCAAAATAGATTGGTATGTTAAGTTCTGTTTTAAAATAATCTTTCATCCACATATCGTGGTTGCCTACAAAAAAATGAATGAGGATACCGCTGTCTGTTATTTCGGCAAGTTTACCCAATATCCTTACATAGCCTTTGGGTACTACCTTTTTATATTCGTACCAAAAATCGAACAGGTCGCCAACAATAAAAATTTGTGCGGCATCAGTTTTTATTTCATCTAAAAAACGGATAATTTTTTTTTCTCTTATCAAACTTTCTTGTGCATTGGGTGCACCAAGATGAAAATCGGAGAGGAAGTAAATTTTTTTATGTTGATCAATCTTTGCCAATAAATAATAATTGGGGGTTAAAAAAGCTCATTAGCTACTTCTTCTTTTGTTTTACCAAAATGCAAGGCAACATCATTTAATATAGCCGATAATGTACCTAATTTTAAAGGATTGTGATTGGGTATTGTAATATGGTGTGTACCATTAAAAGAAGTGGTTAATCTTATATGGCTACCTTTTTGTCTTGAAACTGCGTAACCAAATTTTTGCAGCACTTTTATTAAACCTGCAGCATCAATATTTCTTGGCAGCTTCATAGTGTAATTAATTCTTCTTTTACAAAGTGCAGACGAATTAATTTAGGTTTTTTATCATTGTCATCATCAAAATAGCAATCAATAGCTTCTTTAATATTAACCTTTAATTCTTCTAATGTTTCAGCCTCTGTAAAAATACTTTCTCCTAATGCACGGGCTGTGTAACCACCTTCCAATGCTTCTTCAATTAAAAAGATTACCTCTGTCATAAAAATTCTTATTGGTTATAATCAAATATACAAATTAAGTATGAGGAGAAAGAATGCGGTTTTGGTGTGGGAAAAAGGATGCTTACAATTTATTTTTCTGTTGCATATATTGTAACACATCGCCTGATGCAATTTCGGCAAGTCCATCAATATTGTCATTAAACCAGTATATCCATGCTTTATGCTGCTGATTATTTTGAAATGCAGTAACTTCTTCTCTTTTATATAATGCTGTTTCCCCTTCTTCGGGAAATAAGCCCTCGTAATCATCTATTTGCCCAATGGCGTACGAAAATTCTTCAGCATTATTTATTGCATATAATTCCCCCGCAATAAATTTTTCTTCATTTGTAGGTATTGCCAAAGGATACTCTCCCTTATCATATAATTTACCTTTTACTGTCGCTGCTCCAATTAAATTAAAATATTTAGAAAGATATTGGTATGCAGGATGGTGAAATCCACTGCGGAGTGAGCCGTAAACAAATAGTTGAAAGTTTTCGGTATTCATCTTTTATATTTCTTCTTTTGAAATGCCTGCCTGTTTAATAATACTTAAAAAAGTGCCGTTAGGAATATCCTTTTTTTACCATATACAGGCACAACAACTGTTTTTCTTAAAGCCGGATGAAAAAATATATGATGGCTTCCCGTGATTCTTTTTAAAATAAAACTTTTTGCCTCCAGTAATTTTATTAAATGTTGTGGGCTTTGATTCATAAAGCAAAAGTAGAAGCAATAAATTTAATTAAACATCAATTTAAAAAATGATGGGGCAAATTTGCCCAACTTTTTTGTAAAAATTTCTAAGCAGTTAATTGTAAAGAATATTCCAGTGTTTCATTATCATCTGGCACTGGTTCTCCTTCTTCTTGTAAAACTTCAATATAGCCAATGATAGCTTCTTTAGCCATTTCCATTGCATGCTCAATATTTTCGCCCCAGGTAATACAGCCTGGTAAAGCAGGCACAATAGCTGTGTAAGCCCCTTCGGGTTCTCTACGTAAAACTATGCGGTATGTTTTTGCAACATTCATTAACCAAATATACAATTTTATTGCGGCGCATCTACCAAAAAACAATATACTTCTTTTGGACCATGAACGCCGGTAACTAAGGTTTTTTCAATATCGGCAGTGCGGCTTGGGCCACTGGCAAAAGTAATAAGTGATGGCATATTACCTGTATATTTTTCTTTAAGCAATTGCAAAGCATCTTTAATATCGTAGACCACCTGGTTGGTGTATGCAATGCAAATATGAACAGGTGCATAAACACTCACTGTTCGTCCGCTTTGTTGTGCGGCACTCATTACAATTGTTCCTGTTCGGGCAACTAAAAATTCGCAACCGGTAATTGAAACATCGCAAGTAGGAAGGTTGATGGTATTACTAAAGGCAGTGTTCCATTTATCTTCGTTACAATAGATTTTTGTCCATTGCTTTTCTTTTATCAAATTTTGTAATTGCTGCAGCATATCCTTTTCATCTGTACAAAAAGCAAACTTACCCTGCAGTTGTACAAACTCCTCTGCAAATACAACTCCTAAATCATCAGGTGCAGGAAAAAAAATAGAATTGTTTCCTTCACTTTGTGGAAAAGGTAAAGGCGCCGGATTACTCAGCGCCTGCCTTATGCGTTTTAAAATATTTTCTTTTGCAGCAGATACAGCCATTGTATTACATTGGGTTATTTATTGCATCAATATCTTTTACTTCTGTAGTAGTTGCATTAGTAATTTCTTCTTCTTTAATGTCCAATAATTTCTTTTCTTCATAAGGTCTTTTGCCAATTAAAGCTTCTACATCGCTTTTAAACAACACTTCTTTTTTTAATAATTCTTTTGCCAGTTTTTCTACATCACCCTTTTTTTCTATGAGCAATTTTTTGGTAATCTGATAAGCGTTGTCAATTAATTTACGCACTTCTTCATCAATCATTTTACCTGTTTCTTCACTGAAAGGTTTTGTAAACATATTTTCCTGGCTGGGGTCGTAATAACTGATGTTACCTACCTTATCATTCATACCATAAACGGTAATCATGCTGTAAGCAATTTTTGTTATCTGTTGCAAATCATTGCTGGCACCAGTACTTATTTTTCCAAAGAAGATATCTTCACTGGCTCTTCCGCCTAATGTCATACAAATCTGATCCATTAACTGATCTGTGTTATAAAGATATTGCTCTTTAGGAGTGTATTGGGCATAACCTAAAGCAGCACTTCCTCTTGGTACAACTGTTACTTTTAATAATGGATAAGCATGCTCCAGGTACCATCCGCAAATGGCGTGTCCAGCCTCATGATAAGCAATGATTTCTTTTTCTTCCGGAGAAATTATTTTGTTCCTCTTTTCCAGCCCGCCAATAACCCTGTCAATAGCATCCTGAAAATCACTCATATCGACAGCTTCTTTATTTTTACGGGCAGCAATCAACGCAGCTTCATTACAAACATTGGCAATATCGGCACCGGCAAAACCAGGTGTTTGTTCGGCCAATTTATGTATGTCTAATGTTTGAGAAATTTTTATCGGTTGCAGGTGCACTTTAAAAATTGCCTCTCTTCCAACCAAATCCGGACGGTCAATGGTTATCTGCCTGTCGAACCTTCCTGGCCTTAGTAATGCGCTGTCCAATACATCTGGCCTGTTGGTTGCAGCCAGAATTATAATACCTAAATCAGTTCCAAATCCATCCATCTCCACCAGCAATTGATTTAATGTATTCTCTCTTTCATCATTGCTCATCATTACATTTTTTCCTCTGGCTCTTCCTATGGCATCTATTTCATCTATAAAAATGATACAGGGTGCTTTTTCTCTTGCCTGCTTAAATAAATCCCTTACACGGCTGGCACCCACGCCTACAAACATTTCTACAAAATCACTACCGCTAAGGCTAAAGAATGGGACTTGTGCTTCGCCGGCAACAGCTTTTGCCAATAAAGTTTTACCTGTACCCGGAGGGCCAACTAATAAAGCACCTTTAGGAATTTTACCGCCCAGTGCAGTATATTTTTTTGGATTTTTTAAGAAGTCAACAATTTCCATTACTTCAACTTTAGCTTCATCTAACCCTGCAACATCGCCAAAGTTGATATTAACTTTTGTTCCTTTTTCAAACAAAGTAGCCTTTGATTTTCCGATATTAAAAATACCACCTGGCCCACCGCCACCACCTGGTCCACCCATTTTACGCATCATTAATATAAACAGTAAAACAATTAATAGTAATGGAAAGATATTCATTAGCTGGCTAAACCATTCTCCTTCATCGTCAGGTTTGTCGGGTATTTCGTTTATTTGCGGATTTTTTGCATAAAAATCTCCCAGCTCTTTAGAATATGACTGAATTTCTTTAAAACTAAAAAATAACTGAGGTGCAGTAGCTTTTACAGCGGCTTCATATTTTTTCTCGTTTTCTTTATCGTTTAAAAGATTTCTGTAAAAAGCTGCTTTTTTAATTAAGCTGTCTTTATAAATAAACACCCTTACTCTTTTGGTGTTGCGCATGGTTATTATTTTTTCAACATCAGCTTGTTTTACCATTTCGTAAAACTTTTGCTGATCAGTTTCTACTCCGCTGGAGCCTACGTTGCGATACATGTTCCATGCAACTATACCTACAAAAATAATCCCGTATATCCAGTATATATTAAATTTATTTTTTTTCTTATTTGGGTCTTCCCCCGTTGGAGGTGTGTTATCAGGACCAAATTTTTTATTGCTATTTTGCTGGTTCATTTTGTTTGCCATGATTTATTAAGTACTTACAACTAATGGTGGTTATTTAAACGTAAGACGATTAAGATTGTTTATTATTTTAATAAGCCTTAAATTTTATTTTCAGGTATTTTAATCATTGTGTTCCATTCCGGCGGCATCGCTCCACATTTCTTCCAATTGATAAAATTTTCTTGGCTCAGGCAGCATAATGTGCACCACAACATCAACATAGTCAATTAAAATCCATTGCTGCGCCTGTCTGCCCTCATGTTTGTATGCAGCTTCATTACATTTATTTTTTACTTCTTCTTCAACAAAATCGGCAATGGCTTTTAACTGAGTATTACTATTTGCCTGGCAAATGATAAAAAAATCTGAAACAGCCTCGGGTATTTTTCTAAGATCGAGGCTTATGATATTTTCGCCCTTTTTATCCTGGATAGCGGTAATAATTGTTTTGAAAATTTTGCTGTTACGTGTAAGCCTTGTTAAACTGCTTTTTTTTCTGGTATTTAGTACGTTCAGGTTACTCAAATGAAATTATATTTTGTTTTAAAGCATCATTAACGGCAATATTAAACTTTTGTTATTTACAAAGTACCGTGTAGCTTGCAATTAATTGCAAAAGTAACACTTCTTTGTCATTTGATTTAGTATGCCAATAACAGGATTTTTTGAAATATTAGACAGTGTTGACAGTACCAACAATTATGCCATGGCAAAGGTTCGTGCAGGATTGGCAAAGCATGGAATGGCCTTTGTTACCAAAGAACAGACAGCAGGAAAGGGGCAGCGGGGAAAAACCTGGCTAATGCAATCAGGGCAAAACATAGCCATGAGCCTTATTTTAAACACGGAAAAGCTAAGGGCAGATCAACAGTTTTATCTAAGCATGCTTATTGCTTTGGCCGTAAATGATTTTATAAAAAACTATGCTGGCAATAAAACTTCAATAAAATGGCCCAATGATTTATATTGGAGTGACAGAAAGGCAGGGGGTATTTTAATTGAAACAGTTTTTAAAGGTCAGGATTGGAAATGGGCTGTTGTAGGCATTGGTGTTAATATTAATCAAACCCGGTTTGATAAATCGCTAATCAACCCGGTTTCGGTAAAGCAAATTACTGGTAAAAATTATGATATAATTGAGTTAGCAAAAAAGCTTTATACTTTTGTAATGAAAAGGGTTGAAATGCTTTCTTTGAAATCTCCCGGTAAAATTTTAAAAGAATATAATCAGTATTTGTATAAACGGGATGAACAGGTAAAACTTAAAAAAGGAAATGCTGTTTTTAAAACAACTATAAATGGGGTTTCTTTATTGGGTCAGTTACACACTTTTGATACAATGGACAGGCAATTTAGTTTTGGAGAAGTAGAATGGATTTTATAATTCTTCAGCTGCTCTTGCCTCAACCTCAAACTTATTATTATAGTAGCCTTTTTTTAAACTCTCCCATAAATATTTAACTAAAAACCCCAGGTAGCCATGTTGCCGAAATTGCTGCACATGGCAAAGTTCATGCTTTACCCATTTTGTGTTTTGCAAAAATTCTTCTTTACTTGTATTATGTAAATAAATGGTTTTGCCCAGTACCATTGCAACGCTTTTGCAGCGTAATTTTTTTGCAGCAATTTTTGCCAGCCAGGATTTTTCTTTTATGTGAAAATCGTTTTTGTTCAAAACAAAATTACTAGTTGTTAGGAGCTCCACTGTCTATCCAGCAAATAAATGCATTAATCTGTGCTTGTGATATACTGCCGCTCTGAGGCATAGTACCATTAAGTATAGCGGCTCTTATATTTGATCTTCTTGCATTTACCTCTGTATAATTAGTAAATGGACCGCCAGAATTGGTACTGCCACCAGCATGGCAATTGCTGTTGATTGAGCAAACAGTTGTTAGTATGGGTTGCACTTCGGATGAAAATTTTGGAGATATACCTGCACATGAAAATGTTTTAGGGCCACCACTTCCGCCACCTGCCGTTGAATCGCTTTTGCTGCAGGCAGAAAAAATAAATATTGAAATGCTGATAAGTGCGGTAAGTATTATAGTTCTTTTCATAACTGAATATTATTACTCTTATACTGTTATTAAACGCAATTATTTATCCAAAAGTTGCCAGGAGTTTAAAATTTCTTCGGTATGCTGCTTACTTTTTGGTTTTAAAAATATTTTTTTAATAATTCCTTTTTCATCAATTAAAAATGTGGTGCGGTGCAACCCCATATAATTTCTGCCATACAATTGCTTTTCACCCCATACACCGTATTTTTCAATTATGTCGTGTTCTGTATCTGCAATTAATGTAAATGGCAAATCATATTTTGCTTCAAATTTTTTATGCTTTTTTTCTTCATCTGGGCTTATGCCTATTACTGCAAAGCCTTGTGCTTTTAACAGGCTAAAATTATCTCTTAAATTACAAGCCTGTACAGTGCAGGTAGGTGTATCATCCTGCGGATAAAAATATAAAACTACTTTTTGGCCTTTAAAATCTGCCAGAGAAATTAATTTTCCATTTTGGTCTTTGCCTTTAAATGTTGGTGCTTTGTCACCTTCCGTTACTGATGTCATCTGTATTTTTGTTAATTGGTTTATTAGTTAACTGGTTAATTGGGTAAGGCGTTTTATACAAATAAACTAATCAACCAATTAACCAGTTAGCTAACGTGTAAAATGATAAATTTTCTCTGTTACATTACCTACCTGATCTTCTGCAGTAATTGTTAATTCATGCTGACCGAGTGGACACATTTCATCAAAAACATAAATAAAAGTCCGCCCCTTATCATTACTAAAACGCAACCAGTTGCCATCTAAAGTTGCTGTAAAGTTTTTAATCTCTTCTGTATTATCCAGTATTACAAATTTAATTGCAGATTGTTTACTGTAATTCCTTCCGTCTTTAAAACCAACAGGCGTAATAGTTGGAGGAATAGTATCTATCATCAATTGGAAATTTCCAAACTCCCTGAAGCTGGCCTTGTACCAGCCATTTTCGTATACTGCTTTTGCATAATCATCTTTATTATTTGCAAAACGGTGCATTACCATTTTATCGGGTAAGGCTGAAAATGCTTTTATTTTTATTGGAAAATAGGTTTGCAGAGGAACATTTACATTATGCAATTGATATATTGTATAACCCATATCAGGTATTATTTCATTGTACCTGAAGCGTAAGGAATCGTATAAAGCATTTTCTGGTAAATAAAAATTCAGGTTAGTATTTTCAAACACATTTATAAAGCCAGGATGAAATATTTTTTGTTTATAAAAAACAGATGAATCTTTTTTTATTTTTTCTATAACTGCAGATCCACGCTTTATATCAAATTGCAATGCAGATGTATTGCCATTGGCATCTTTAACTTCTATTTTAATTTTATGTACACTATCATCTTCAATATTAATAACACCATTACTATTAGTGGTGGCATAAATACTGTTGATATAACCTGGCAGTTTGGATAAATGCTGTACAAAAGGCCCTCCGCTGCTTCTTAACTTATAATCAATATGTGCATTTAAATAACGGGTTTCATCATAGCTAATACTATCTAACTGAAATCCGGTAATTGGCTTTTCATTTTCATATAACACAGCTTCGTAAATGCCATTGGGATTGCCGGAACCGGTATATTTATCAACTGCCGAAATACCAAAACTAACTTTATCTGTATTAATATTTATTAAATACGGAGATACAACATAAATTCCATTTACTTTTTTAAGCGGATAAAATTTAGGGTTTTGTTCATAGGTGCTGATACACCTGTCGTAAACAGCAAGACGCAAAATATTGGGGGGTACATTATCAGGTACTGGAAAGCCAAATAATAATGGGTTTAAAACTTTATCTGTTTTTGTATCCCTTATTTCAAAATGCAAATGGGGGCCCTGAGACCCACCTGTATTACCACTATAAGCAATAAATATCCCTTTTTTAACGGGGAACAGATTTGCCGGAATATCAATAAAAATCTTCCAGCTCTTTAATTTATACTGTTGTTCTTTTACATATTTTTCCAGCTCAGGAATAAAATTATTTAAATGAGCATACAGGGTAGTTAAACCATTAGGATGGTTGATGTAAATAGCCCTGCCAAAACCATAGGGCTCTACTTTTACTTTTGCTATATACCCATCA
>JAYSTT010000184.1:0-1584 GCA_043719495.1 Ferruginibacter sp.
ACTTCCACAATATCTTATCCGTTTCAAGGTTTTGAATATATATGGTAAAAGCGAAAACATTTGTTTCTCCGGGGTTTACCCCTTCAGCCCATGTAAACATTCCATCTTTAGAAAAACCAATCGGGTAAAAAGTGGGCCCATAATATTCAACGTTTTTAGTAGACGATTTAAGAATAGTTGAATAAATGACTTCTGCCTACACATTATAAGAGGATTTAACAAAAAATGGCTGTACAGCCATCGCGGATACCGTATCAGTGTCTGCAACATTTGAAGCCGATGATATAAAAGCTTTACTCTTATTTATAAGCAAAAAATATAGCACTTCCGCTAACACTGTGACACCTAATGCACTGCCAACAATCCATTTATTTTTCCCTTTTGGTTGGTAGGCAGACTTTTCCTGCACTATTTTAGCAGAATGACACCACAGCCAGTACAGAACTTTGCAGTGCCTAGTATTTTTTTGTCACATTTTGTACAAGTAATAATCATAAACTGATTTTATTAAAGGAACAAATACATATTGAGATTTCCATATTTTTCAGTATTGCCGTATCCCCTCCACGAACCCCATCATTTCTTACTTAACAAAGCAGCATAATTTTGTGGTAGCAGTTCCTCTATAGCATTTATTTTATGATCGTTGATGTTTTCAAAAACATAGGTAAGCCATTCTATTGGATTTACCTGATGTAGCTTGCAGGTTGCAAACAAACTGTATAACATGGCGCTTCTTTGGGCAGCTTCATGGTTGCCTGCAAACAAATAATTTTTCCGGCCAATTGCTACGGGACGCACACTGTTTTCTACCAGGTTATTATCAATTCTTAAATTACCATCACGGAGGTACACATTTAATTTGTCCCAGCGGCTAAGGGTATATTGCAAAGCCATGCCCAACGGGCTTTTGGGTAAGCTGTTGAGGAGTTGTGTTTGCAAAATTTGGTGCAGTGTTGCTAATAGTGGCACTGCATGGTCCTGACGATATTGTTTTATTTCATCTGCGGTGTAATTATTTTCCACGCAATGTTTTTCTGCCGCATACAGCAATTGTATTTGTGTAAGCACTTCGCTTGCTTTTGCATTATCAAAACTTTGGGCATCTATAAATTTACGCCTTGCATGCGCCCAGCAATTTAAGGTGGTAATGCCTTCCACCTCATCAAAGTGATGGTAGCCAGAATACCCATCGGTCTGCAGATAGCCTTTATAATTTTTCAATGTTTCCTTTGGCCACTCTGCGGCACGGCCTGTTTGGTATTTAAACAATACCTGCCTGCTTTCTGTATTGTAATATATCCAGAAATATCCCTGATGGGTGGTGCCTTTTTTTGATTTGTCTAATACTTTAATGGGCGTTTCATCTACACTTAAATAGTTCGTGCGGAGCACCTGCCGCTCGTGTGCCTGGTAGAGTGGCTCTATTAAGTTGCAGCCTTGCTTAAACCAATTATTAACCGTGTTATCTTCTATCGTTATTTTTTGCCGGCTAAACATTTGCAGTTGCCTGTAAATGGGTAAGTGGTCTATGTATTTACTTACCATCAGGTGCGATAATAGAGATGCGCCTACATAACTTTT
>JAYSTT010000185.1:0-1584 GCA_043719495.1 Ferruginibacter sp.
TGTACTTTAGCAGTAGGATAAGTGCCATAAAAACAGCTGGAGAAATAATTTCAAAATAATTTAAATTTTTTGTGACGAATAACAGGGCACAAAAATTACAATAAGAATAAGACATGAAAGCAGCAACTATTAATGAATTGAAGCAGGAATTACAAAATACCTCAGCAGCAAAAGTTACAGAACTTTGCCTGAGGCTTGCCCGGTTTAAAAAAGAGAATAAAGAATTATTAACGTATTTGCTTTTTGAAGCACATGATACCAGCACCTATATAGAAAATGTAAAGAATGAAATGGCTGCCCAGTTTGAAGAAATTAATAAAAGCAATGTGTATTTTATAAAAAAGACACTAAGAAAAATTTTACGTACTGCCAATAAATACAGCCGGTACAGCGGATTGGCAAATGTAGAAATAGAATTGCTCCTTTATTTTTGTACCAATATGAAAGCATTGGATGTTTCAATAAATAAAAATCCTGTGCTGCTGAATATCTATAATAATCAATTAAAAAAAATAACTAAAACTGTTGCCGGCCTGCATGAGGATTTACAATATGATTACCTGAGAGAAATAAACAAATTATAGTATTGGATATTAAACTTTAAATTAGCGCAAAATAAAAATCAGATCATTTTTTTATGGCAAATAAACGCAATGCGGCAATAGGATTTATTTTCGTTACACTTTTAATTGATGTTATCGGATTTGGCATTATCATTCCTGTAATGCCCGGACTTATTTCCAATTTAAAGCAGGTAGATATAAGCACGGCAGCCAAGTACGGAAGTTATTTAACTGTAGCTTATGCCTTAACACAATTTGTGTTTGCACCAATACTGGGCAATCTCAGTGATAAATATGGCCGCAGGCCGGTATTGTTATTTTCTCTATTCGGTTTTGGAATTGATTATATCTTTTTAGCATTGGCACCCACTTATGGCTGGCTTTTTATTGGAAGAATTATTGCAGGAATTGCGGGATCAAGTTTTACTACAGCTGCTGCATATATTAGTGATATAAGCGTTGCTGAAAACAGAGCAAAAAATTTCGGAATGATTGGAGCAGCATTTGGCCTTGGCTTTATCATCGGGCCTTTAATGGGAGGTATGCTCAGTCAGTTTGGGCAACGCATTCCATTTTTTGTTGCGGCTGCTTTGGCATTAATAAACGGCGCTTATGGTTTTTTTGTGTTACCTGAATCTTTGAAAAAAGAAAACCGCAGAGAATTTAACTGGAAAAGGGCTAATCCTGTAGGAACATTATTGCACCTGAGAAAATTTCCATCTATTGCCGGTTTATTGGTAAGCATCTTATTATTATATATAGCTGCACATGCAGTAATGAGCAACTGGAATTATTTTACCATACACCGTTTTAAGTGGGATGAGAAAACTGTTGGGATATCTCTTGCGGTGGTGGGAGTACTTGTGGCATTAGTACAGGCTGGCTTAACCCGTATTATCAATCCAAAAATTGGAAACGAAAAAAGCCTTTACTCGGGATTGGTTTTTTATTCAATTGGTATGTTATTGTTTGGCCTGGCTACACAAAGCTGGATGATGTTTGTATTTCTTTTACCCTATTG
>JAYSTT010000186.1:0-1582 GCA_043719495.1 Ferruginibacter sp.
GATTAATAACGTGGTGCAGGTAGAAACAAAAAAAATTGAAAAAATTGTTATAAAGGAAACCATTTCCACTTACTCAGGAACTGTTAAATAATAAGTAGTACATTTGGTCTAAACTATTTATTATGTTTAGCGATGATGAATTACAAAAAAAATTCGGGTTAATTCTGCCCCATTTGAATGAACAGCCTGCCCGTTTATATCTTGGGAGCGAGGCTCAAATTTTAGGGAGGGGCGGTAAACAAAGAGTGGCAAGGTTGGCAGGAGTAAGCCGGGTAAGAATAGATAAGGGGATTGCAGAATTGACTTCGAAAAAAGCAGTGAATGAAGATAGCCCTTTGCAGAGAATAAGAAGGGCTGGTGGTGGCCGCAAACAGCATAAAGAAAGCCAGGCCGGTCTGATGGAGGCATTGGGATCAATTGTAAGCCCACATACCAGGGGCGACCCGATGAAAGTGCTTTTATGGAGTAGCAAAAGCTTGCGCAACATTGAAAAGTCATTAAAAGAAAAAGGGTATTTTGTAAGCTATGTAACAGTGGGGGAATTATTAAAATCGCTGGGCTATAGTTTGCAGGGGAACAAGAAAACAGATGAGGGTGGTAATGTTCCTGACAGGAATGAACAGTTCGAGTTTATCAACCAGACCGCTTTGTCTTTAATGGCTGAAAATGCACCCGTAATATCTGTTGACTGTAAAAAGAAAGAGTTGATTGGGAACTTTAAGAATGCAGGCACAGACTGGTTTGTACAAGGTATGGCCCCTGAAGTAAAGGTGTATGATTTTATAGATAAAGAATTAGGGAAAGCTGTTCCGTATGGCGTATATGATATTGCCAAAAATGAAGGCTGGGTAAGTGTGGGCATCAGTAAGGATACGGCAGAATTTGCAGTTAACAGCATCAGAACCTGGTGGCAACAAATGGGTAAAGAGCAATATCGTTTAGCGAACAAACTTTTGGTTACTGCCGATGGGGGTGGAAGTAATAGTTCGAGAAGCAGGTTGTGGAAAAAGGAACTGCAAACTTTAGCAACAGAAATAGGATTGGAAATACATGTTTGCCACTTTCCGCCAGGTACCAGTAAATGGAATAAAATCGAACATCGAATGTTTTCATACATAACCAAAAACTGGCGGGCAAAACCATTGGAAAGTTTAGAAGTGATTGTAAATTTAATAGCAAATACAACAACCCAAAAAGGGTTGACAATAAAAGCTAAAGCAGATAAAAATCAATATGAAAAGGGATTAAAAATAGATGATGAAGCATTGAAAAAAATTAACCTGACAAGCAAGGAATTTAGAGGCGACTGGAATTATAAAATTAGTCCATAAATGTATCAGTTATTATTTAATAGACACTTAGACAAAATAAATACTTTTTGTACCATTAGTTTTAATTTCAGGTTTATGCCCATGTACACACTGGTAAAATAGGCAATGGCATGTACAATAGCTGTTAGGTTACGTATGCCATTATAACTCCTTACCCTTATATCTTCAAGATTGTAGGCTTGTTTGATGTAGCGGTAGCATTCATCACATTTCCACCGGGTAAGATAAATTTCTACAATTTTATAAACATC
>JAYSTT010000187.1:0-9409 GCA_043719495.1 Ferruginibacter sp.
AATAGCCTTGCTTTTTTAAAGAGAACTTATAAACAACAGCCGCAATTACAGCAGTTAATAACAAAGGTATTATTTGTACCGTTTCGTAGTTATAAACCCTCAATGCAATACCGTTAAGGATATAAGAAAAAAATATTGCAATCATTATATACTTTATAGTTATGGGCTTTATTATTGTAGTCAGGCTTTGAAGCCCCCTTATTTTATCTACTTTGGTATCTCTTGCATCAAAAATGATACATAAAATAAGCATAAAAAGAAACCGGTTACTAAACAACATTACAAATGTAACTGTATCACTTACCCTTGCTGTTTTATAGGGAATGTATACTGTTACAAATGTCCATGTAAAGGCCAGTAAAAAAGTTTTAAGTAATCCTGTTTTTTTGGCTAATTGAAAATTTTTAAACGGTACTACCATAGCCGAATACAATAAGGTGAGCAATAACGACGCACAAATTTCAGGGAACAGTTCCGGGTTTTTAAAAAGAAAAAAAAGCATGCATATACCTGAAATAACAAACATCAATACATTGCTTAAAAATTGTTTTAAAACAAGCTTTATTGATTGGCTCCCAAAAGAAAAGCCGCTCAGTAACCAATAAAAATTATAACTGCACATTGTGGAGAAAAAAATAAAAGCATATAAATGATAAGGCAAGTTAATATGCAGTAATAAAGCCGTTTGAAAACAAAGTGCCACAGCACAAATTGCAACAAAAATGGAATGCGAAAGGATAAAGTGAAGCCACTTCATTATGGGGTGATGTAGAAAACAGGGTCGCTGGTTTTAATTACATTACTCTTATTTTTTGCAAAATCCTTTATATAAACTTCAAAAAATAACGTATCTGTTTTTGGCCTTGGCCTGTTACTGGCACCTAAAACGCTGGCAAGATTAATTAAAATATCTCCCTTAAAATTCTTTACAGCAGCAGTGAAAATATTGGGTAATATAATAGAGTCCTCCCTGTTGGTCAATAGGTTTTTAAAAAACACCCTGGAGGTGTCTTTACCGTTAATAAATCCTAAATCACCTTCAGCATCAGTTACAGTTAGAGTAAGAACAGGAATTTCCTGCTGACTAAAGGGAATATTACTGAATGCAACATTAGGTTTAACAGATTTAAAACTAATTTGCGGAACAGTTGTAAATTTATCTTTTTTACAGGCTGAATAGGATATTGCAAAAACTAGTATTAATAAAGTGTAACGCATTTTTGTATATTATAATTCAAATTTACAAATAGAAATTGAAACAACCAGTTAAAAATATTGACCTTGAAAAAAAGATATTTGCTGCCTCATCTGCTAATTTTAACGAACTGGCCTTAGAATTATTCCGTTTTCAGTACCAGTACAACAGCATTTATCAGAAATATTGCGCTACCCTTAATATTACGATTAATGAAGTTAACAGTATAGAAAAAATTCCTTTTTTACCTATACCCTTTTTTAGATCTCGCCAAATTAAGACAACGGATTTTGAACCGGAGATCGTTTTTGAAAGCAGTGGCACCAACTCAACTGTTAACAGTAAACATTTTGTAAAGTCTGCAAATCTTTATAAAAAAAGCTTTACAGCGGGATTTGAAAAATTTTATGGCACAGCAAAAGATAAATGTATTCTTGGGTTACTTCCCTCCTATTTAGAGAGAAAAGATTCTTCTTTGGTATTTATGATTGATGAATTAATAAAGCAGAGTGGAAACAACCTAAGTGGATTTTATCTGTACAACCATGAAAAACTGTATAGTACTATCTTACATAATGAAATATTAAAGCAACGAACTATTTTAATTGGTGTTACTTATGCATTACTTGAATTTGCCGAAAAATTCCCCATGCAATTACGGCATACTATTGTAATAGAAACAGGAGGAATGAAAGGAAGAAGGGAGGAAATTACAAGGCAGGAGGTGCATAATAAACTACAGAATAATTTAGGGATACCCCTGGTACATTCGGAATATGGGATGACGGAGTTATTATCACAGGCCTATTCCAAAGGTGATGGTATTTTTCACTGCCCACCCTGGATGAAAATTGTAATAAGAGAAGAAGATGACCCCTTTACCATTTACACAGCTGATACTTTAAAAGAAAAACCCAAAAACGGAGCGATAAATATTATTGACTTGGCCAATATTTACAGTTGCAGTTTTATTGCCAGCAGCGATATTGGCCGCCTATACAGCAATGAAAGCTTTGAGGTATTAGGCCGCATGGATAACAGTGATATTAGAGGGTGTAGTTTAATGCTGCTGTAATAGTAATTAATTAGCCATAAGTGATCTATTCCTTGCCATTAAACTTCCGCCCATCACTCCTGCTTTTTCCCCCAGTTTAGAAATCACTAATTTGGTATCGCTGCTTACAAGGTTTAAGGAGTATTTATTTAAAGCACTTTTTATTGGTAGCCGAATATAATCACCTGTTTCAGCAAGCGTTCCACCTAATATTACCAACTCAGGATTAAATATATTAATCAATACTGCCAATCCCCTACCAATTTTTTCACCTATCTCTGCAATTAATTCTATACTTAATACATCTTCAGATTTTGCTGCTTCCACAATTTCCCTTAAACTTAATTCCTCATAAGGCTTTCCCTTTTTTATTAATGAAGAGCTTGATCCCTGTTCTATTTTAGATTTAAAATTTCTTAAAAGTGCAATACCCGAGGCTTCTGTTTCTAAGCAGCCTTTTTTACCACAATGGCAAATGATCTCGTTATTATAAAATGGAATGTGTCCAAACTCACCACTAAAACCAGATTTCCCATAATAAACTTTCCCATCAATTAAAATACCCAACCCTACACCATAATCAATATTTATAAATAATACATTTTTTTCATTGCTGACTATCCCACTACAAAATTCACCGTAGGCCATTGCTTTACTGTCATTTTCTAAAAAAGTCCGTATCCCAATTTCTTTTTCAATTGTTTGGCTTAAAGGTTCTTCATGAAAATGAAAAAAACTGTAACTATAACCTGTTGTATGATTAACTCTTCCCGAAAGGTTGATACAGATCCCTAAAATTATTTGCTTTTTAATTAGTGTTTCATCAATAAATGTTTTAATAACGTTAATTAATTCCTGATAGGCATCAACCGAATTTTCCAATTTATAAGGAATTTTTTCTTTTATAGTTACCAGGTTCTTTTTAAAATCCAATAAACCAATGTTTATATAATATCTTTTAATATCAACACCTATAAAAAAACAAGACTCTGCAATTAAGCCATATAAACTGGCTCTTCTACCACCAGTTGAATCAACTTTTCCATAATCTTTAATAAGTCCGTCTTCCATTAACTCTGTTACAAGATTAGTAATTTTTGGAGCACTAATATTGAGTTCCTTAGTTAATTCAGCAATTGTTACATTGCCGGTTATGTCTAAATAATTGATAATAAGTCTTTTAAGAAGCCTGTTTTTGTAGGCAACTCCCGATGCATTATCCTCTGAGAAAACTTCAAATATTAAATGAGATTCTGCCATTTTTTCGATTAATAGCTTAAAATTACTAAAATCATTTGAAAGTAATATTGATTTATACTAAAGGCACATTTGAGCAATGTGTTAATAATTTTATTTAATAAGTTTTGCAGATATTGAATTATTATTACTAATATTGATTTTCAAATTAAATTTATTACCTAACTACAGCGTTTCTTATGGATAAATTTTCCACAACAGAAGTTGGTTTAGCCACATCTGCCAATAACAATTTGTGCAAATATGCTCCACTTTATAAAGAAGAACTATTACAAAATGTTCTCCCTTTTTGGTCTGCTAATAGTTTAGATAAAAAAAATGGTGGCTTCTATACCTGCTTAGATAGAACAGGAAAAGTTTTTGACACAGATAAATTTATGTGGCTTCAGGGAAGGGAGGTTTGGTGCTTTAGTTATATGTATACACATGTAGAAAAAAAGCAAGAGTGGTTGAATATGGCATTACATGGTGCAGCGTATATGGAAAAATTTGGGCGGGATGATAAGGGCAACTGGTATTTTTCTCTTACAGCTGAAGGCAAACCTCTGGTACAGCCTTATAACATTTTTAGCGATTGTTTTGCAACTATGGCCTTTGCTGCTTTAGATAAAGCATTACCAGATGATAAGTACAAAAAGATAGCTCTTGATACCTTTGAAAATATTATTCGTCGCCAGCATAATTGGAAAGGCATTTATAATAAAAATTACCCAGGTACCAGGACTCTTAAAAATTTCAGCCTTCCCATGATTCTTTGTAATCTTTCTTTGGAACTGGAGCATATTATTGGGAAGGAAAGAGTTGACAGTTTTATTCCTATAGTTATTAATGAAGTAATGAATGTTTTTTATCAACCGGATCTTGGGTTGATTTTAGAAAATGTATATGAAGACGGAAGTTTTTGCGACAGTTTTGAAGGAAGGATTTTAAATCCGGGGCATGCTATTGAAGCCATGTGGTTTATTATGGATTTAGGGAAACGGCTGAATGATGAAACATTGATAAAAAAAGCTTGCAACATCATGTTGAATACTTTAGAATACGGATGGGATAAGGAATATGACGGTATTTTTTATTTTCTTGATGTAAAAAATAATCCTCCCCAGCAGTTGGAATGGGATCAAAAACTTTGGTGGGTTCATGTAGAAGCACTGGTAGCTTTAGCAAAAGGTTTTGCATATACTAAAGATGAACGTTGCGAAAAATGGTTTAAAAAGATACACGATTATACCTGGAAATATTTTAAAGACCCTGAATACAGCGAATGGTTTGGCTACCTCAACAGAAGAGGTGAAGTATTACTTGATTTAAAAGGTGGTAAATGGAAAGGTTGTTTTCATATACCCCGTGCTTTATACCAGGTTTGGAAAACATTAGAAACAATATAATAATCATACTTGAAATTCAACCTTATATACAGCTCTGCTTTAATTATGTTTTTAACTGCATTTAATTACTCTTTGTATGGGCAAAAGCAAATAAATACCGATGTGCTGGTAATTGGAGGCAGCGCCAGTGGAACTGCAGCCGGCATTCAATCAGCAAGGATGGGGGTTAATACCATAATTACTGAACCAACAGTTTGGCTGGGTGGTATGATAACAGCTGCAGGAGTTCCTGCTTTTGATGGTAATCATAATATGCCATCTGGTATTTGGGCCGAATTCAGAAATCAGATTTATAAAGTTTATGGAGGACCAAATAAAGTGGCCACAGGATGGGTAAGTAATACTTTGTTTGAACCACATATAGGTGATAGTATTTTTAAAAATTTTGCTGCTGCACTCAGCAAACTGAAAGTATTATATCATTACCGTTTTCAAAAAACAATCATTAAAGGCAATAGGGTAAAAGGAGCAGTCTTTGTTGATGAAAATACCAATTCTTCTGTTACAATTAATGCAAAGCAGGTAATTGATGCAACAGAACTTGGAGATGCCCTGGCCAGTGCTAACATTCCATTCGACTTAGGGATGGAAGCCAGTAGCAAAACAGGAGAAAATATAAATATTCCCGAAAGCAACAACATTATACAAGATCTTACCTATGTAGCCATATTAAAAGATTATGGCCCTGCTGTTGATTGTACAATTGTAAAACCAGCCAATTTCAATTCAATGGAGTTTGATGGATGCTGCAATGAATTCTGCAGCAATCCTTCCAAATTAACCTCTAATGTTACAGCAAAGAAAATGCTGGAGTATGGTAAGTTGCCTAATGATAAATACATGATTAACTGGCCGGGAAAAGGTAATGATATTTACCTTAATATTATTACCCTTAATAACGAGCAGCGGGAAGAAGAATTAAAAAAGGCAAAAGCTAAAACAATACGATTTCTTTATTTTCTTCAAACCCAATTTGGCTTTAAAAACCTGGCACTGGCCAATGATGAATTTCCAACAGCAGACCGGCTTGCATTAATTCCTTACTATCGTGAAAGCAGAAGATTGAAAGGATTGGTAAGGTTTAAAATACAAAATATTGCCGACCCTTACAATCAGCCGCAAGCTTTATACCGTACAGGTATAGCCGTTGGAGATTACCCAATTGACCATCACCACCGGGAAAATGCTGATGCACCACAACATTTGGGCTTTTATCCTGTTCCATCATACAATCTTCCTTTAGGTGTTTTAATTCCTCAAAAACATAATGGAATAATAGTTGCAGAAAAAAGCACCAGTGTAAGCAATATAGTAAATGGAACCACCAGGCTGCAACCCATTGTGATATTGACAGGACAGGCTGCAGGCATGCTGGCTGCTTTATCAGTAAAACAAAATAAACAACCCCGTCAAATATCGGTAAGGCAGGTGCAGGAAAAGTTATTAGAAGCAGGTGCATACATCATGCCTTATTTCGATGTAAAGCCTTCACATCCTCATTTTATTGCCATTCAAAAGATAGGTGCTACAGGCATTTTAAAGGGTAAAGGTGAACCTTACCAATGGGCTAACCGAACATGGTTTTATCCAGATTCAACAATCAGTTCATTGGTATTTAAAAAAGATTTCAATGCATGTACCGGGCTAATATTTTTATCAAGTAATGATGTAATTACAGTAGGGGATATGCTAAATAATATTGAAATTTATTTCAAGAAAAAAAAAATATCGAAAAAAATTACTATAACTAACTGGTCGCAATTGGGTTTAGAGAATTTTGATAAAAACAGGCCGCTTAAACGATTTGAGATTGCTGTATTACTAAATAAATATCTTAATCCCTTCCATAATCAACCAATTAATCACGAAGGGAATTTCACTAAATAAAAATAAAATAAATAAACATTGTATTACTTTTTAAAAACCAAAACAGCTATTATGAGAAAGACAATCTTCTTACTGCTAATGCTTTTTACTACCCTTATTGGGGTAAAAGCACAGGACATGAGGGTAACAGGCAGAGTTACTGAAACCGCTACAGGTAAGCCTGTAGAATCTGCTACCATTATTATTAAAGGAAAGAGCAAAGGAGGGGTGACTGCCAATGTGAACGGAGATTTTTCTATTACAGCAAGTAAAGGGGTAGTGCTTGTAATTAGTAGTGTTGGCTACAACCGCAAAGAAGTAACCGTTAATGATGCTACAATAAATGCCACTTTGGATAAGGCAGACAATACTTTAACGGATGTAGTGGTAGTGGGTTATGGCACACAAAAAAAAGCCAACCTTACCGGCTCAGTTGTAACTCTTAAAAATGAGGCTTTAACCCGCAGGCAGGTTGCTGCTTCCAGTAATTTATTACAGGGCTTAGCACCTGGTGTTACTGTACAACAACAATCAGGCAAGCCAGGTGGCGATGAAGCCAGTATTAGAATAAGAGGAATCAGCTCTATTTCAGCAGGTTCATCACCATTAATAATTATTGATGGCGTGGTTGCAGCTTTAGATGATATTGATGCAAATGCAATTGAAAGTATTACTGTATTAAAAGATGCTGCTTCCACTTCAATTTATGGTTCAAGAGCTTCTAATGGAGTAATTTTAGTTAAAACAAAAAGAGCAACACAGAAAGGGTTAAAGGTTAGTTACAATAACTTTTTTACCAAACAAAAAGCTACAGCTATTCCTAAACGTACTACCGCAATTGAACACATGGAGTTAAGTAACCTGGCAGAACAAAACCGTACAGGTAACCCTAATGCTGTTTTGTATACGCAAACTTTGATTGATAAATACAAAACCACTCCCGCTAATAATTTAGATGTAATTGATACAGACTGGTTAGATTTACTGCTTACCAATACCGGCTTATTACAGAACCATAATGTGCAGTTAATTTCGGGCGGAGATAAAGTAAATGTGTTTACTTCAGTAAGTTATTTAAAACAGGAAGGATTAATTCAAAACAATAGTTTTGAAAAATATGATATCCGCTTTAATCCTGATTTTAAGATCCATGATAAATTTACAGTTAGTGGCGTTTTCAGTTACAATAACAATGTAACCATTAATCCATCTACAGGAAGTGCAGAGTTTATAATCAGGCAGGCCATTGGATTACCAGCAATTGGTGGTGGCAAATATGGTGAGGGCATGTATGGTACTGCGGGGCAAACCAACAACAGAAACCCTTTAGCAATGGCAGAGGGGGCAGGTACCTCAGTAAGTAATGGTAATACTTTTTTAACAAAAGTTGGCTTTACCTTCAGGCCTATCAAAAATGTGGAAATTGAAGCCTATTGGGCACGTGAGTTAAGCACACCTACCAGTAAAACATTCGTAAAAAATGTGGATATATATACTCCAAACCTGGTTACTTCAAGTTACGATAAAATAGGTTCTTGGCCCGGAAGTACCAGCCTTTCAGAAGCTTATTCCAATAATATTTACAAAACTTATTTAGGGCAGGCTACTTATAATGGCCGCTATAAAAATCATGCAGTAAAAATATTGGCAGGAGCTCAATCTGAGTTATTTACTAATTCTTTTTTTGGGGCATCCCGTACTGGTTTTATCAATCCAAACCAGCCCTTTCTTAATTTAGGATCAGGTGGTTTAAATAATAGTGGCGGAGCAAGTGAATTGGCATTGGCTGGATTCTACTCAAGATTAAATTACAACTTCAAAGAAAAATATTTTCTGGAATTAAATGGAAGGTATGATGGTTCTTCCCGTTTTTCTCAGGAAAAAGATAAGCAATGGGGCTTCTTCCCATCCGCATCTGCAGCATGGACTTTTAGTAAAGAAAATTTCTTTGATGGTTTAACACAATATGTAAATTTTGGTAAAATAAGAGGCTCTATTGGTTCATTGGGAAATCAAAATTTCAGTTCACGTTATCCATTTGACGCATTTTATGCAGCTTCAGTTTATAGCAATCCCAATAACGGTACCAGCGCATATTTTAATAACCAAACTACATTGGGTTATGCTTTATTATCAACACCCAATTCCGGTATTGAATGGGAAAAATCTAATCAATGGAACATAGGTTTAGATCTTGGTTTTTTAAAGTATTTTAATTTAACTGCTGATTATTATGTAAGAAGTTTAAAAGATATGATTCTACAAAAACCTACACCTGCCTTTGCTGGCGGTTTAACCAATCCATTTATTAATGCGGGTAAAATGGAAAATAAAGGGTGGGAATTATCATTGAATTACAGAAGAAAATTCAAAGATTTTGGCCTGGATGTTACAGGTATGTTATCTGATGTAAAAAATAATGTAACTAATTTGGCCGGTAATCCTTTTCTGGATGGGGGATCTGCCCGTACACAGGAGGGCCAGGCTATAAATTCTTATTTTGGATACAGGGCTATAGGGTATTTTCAGGATAGTAATGGTATTAAAACATCACCTGTACAATTTGGTATTCCATTTAGTGCCAATCCTGCTGTGGGCCCCAAGCCTGGTGACATTCAATATGCAGATTTAAATGGGGATGGTAAAATA
>JAYSTT010000188.1:0-9395 GCA_043719495.1 Ferruginibacter sp.
GCTTTCTTTGTAAATGGTGAGTTGGTAACCGTAAAAGGTTCTTTTGAAAACCTGAGTAAAGAAATTGAAGCAGCTCTAAAAAAAGCAAAGAAAAAGGCACCTGTAAAACAAAGGGCATAAATTTTTAAATAGACCTCAACTGAAAAGTTGGGGTTTTTTTATTCCACAGCTACAGCATATTCTGCAAACTCCTTTCCATTTATTAAAATAGTTACAGGCAGGGTATCTTCCTCATCAAATTTATAAAAAAAAGAAAGCATGCCTTTATCAAAAGTAAAAGGTATTTCTTTTATTGTCTTCTTTTTTCCTTCCCCAATTGCAACCGATACTTTAGTAACAGCAACCCTGTCGTTAAGCTGGTAAACAAATACCAGCGGTTTTTTTACAGCTATTTTAACTGAGCCATCTTTTGGTGAAAATCTTTTTAAGCCAAATTCGTAAGCTGCAGATTTTATTACGGGTAAATCAAAGAAATCTTTTTTATTTTTTGGGCCGGGGCCTAATTGCCAGGCAATGTTATCGGGGTAATGCTGCAAGTTAAAAATTGTCAGGTCGGCAAAAAAATAATCAGGGTTGAAAGCTTTTGTAAAACTTTTAAACTCAGCATCGGGGTACCCGCTGCCCATACAGGGGTCGGCGTAATACCATGCTTCGGGACTTTGCCCCAATTGTATAACTGCCCAGCTGTGATTAATCTCAGTTTTACTGTCGCTTATTTGTTCGGTACCAAATTTTATAAAGCCGTTTGCAGTAAGGCACCTGATACCAGCACTGCTGCACATATCCTGAAACAAATTGGCATATCCTGCTCCAGTGGCTTTGCGGTATAATAAAACTTCAGTGGAGGAATTTTTTTCTGCACCGCCATTTCTGGCAGTTTTAAAATCGTAACTGATATTGTAAGCAATCCAGTCGTAAATGGCACGGGACTTATCAGTTTTATCATCATAATTTTTGGTTAATAAATTACTGATGGTACCCATATTCAGGCTGTCTAAAGTGCCTAATTTTTTTACATATTCGTCAATATCTTTAAAATTCCGTCCATTTTTTTGTGCAAAGCAATTTACAGTTAACAATAAAAATATTATGCCGGTTATTTTTTTTAAAAAATTATTCATGCATTAAAATTAAGTTTCCAAAAGTTAATAAACATTGAAAATTGTCTATTTAAAATCAAAGAGCGTTGCCGTAAATACAGCCCGTTCCCTGGGTTTAAAAATTACTTTCCAGTTACCTGTATAACGTAATAAGGAGGGTACTAAGTATTCGTTATATTTTGTCATCACTACTTCCATTTGTACTTTAAAGTCATAAACCCCTGCGTTGTAACTTATACTGTAGTTTCTTGCAATAACATCATAAGTTTTATCATCAAACCAAGTTGTCATTTCATCAACTACCACAGCACTTTTACAATCTGGTTTTACTGTTTGTTTAAAAATGTAACAATTAGTATTATTATAAATGTCCATGTCAATACTCATATCGTATTTATCCGCCATTTCATCATCAAAAATGGCCGTCTTATTCTTCAGGAGCGGAATGCCGTTTATTTTTTTTCCGGGATTAAAGAACAGCATTTTAAGTTGTTCCTTGTGTTTCTCCAAACCGCTTTTCCCTTCTGTACTGATTTCTTTTCCCAGTACAATATTATCTTCTCCGCAAACAGAATCTTTAGTAAAAAAAAGCGAGGCATACATTTGAGCAGTATAATAATTGTAATGGTGATTATTATCGTAAAAATTTCCGGTTACCTGTTCCTCCAGGGTTTCCATTTTGCGGCAGTTGCCACTGCGTATTTGTTTTGTTTTACTGTGCAATGTTGCTTTTGGTTCACCATCACTATTGTTTATGCGAATATCGTTAATGGCACTAAAATTAAGTACATGTAAATTGCGGAAGGCCTTATAAAAACTACTGTCATTTTTAATACGCTCAATAAAGGAGGGAATGTTTAATTTATTATTCACAATTACTTCACTTAAAGTAATTGTTTTATTACCGACCATTACAGTAGTATCATTTTTTTGCTGGGCATTTATCTTTATAAATAATAGCAAACAGACTGAAGCAGAAAAAAAATATTTCAGGTTAAATTTTATTTGCAGCAGCACTTTAGTAATTGGAAAATGGGAGGACATAAATTTTCAAATTTAAAAAGCTACAATGCTAATTTATATAGATGGATATTTATTTAGGAAAAACCATACGGTAATCAACATTTATTTTTCCTTTGGTTATATCTGTAAGTTTTCTTTGTAAAAGTTTACGCTTTAAGGGTTTTATATGATCGATAAATAATTTTCCTTCGGTATGATCATATTCGTGCAGAATAACCCTGGCTGTAATGCCATTAAATGTTTTTATATGATGTGTAAAATTTTCATCATCATATTCAAGCGTTACTATTTCTTCCCGGTTTACATCTTCCCTTATTTTTGGAATACTCAGGCAACCTTCGTTATAGCTCCATTCTTTACCATTCAGCTCTTTAATATGGGCATTAATAAAAACACCTTTATAACCGGGTTCATCCGGATATTCCCCTTTTTCATCTTCTTCCTGGTTGTTAAAAATTTGTTCAGTATCTATAACAAATAACCTTATTGCTGCATTTACCTGGGGTGCAGCCAGGCCAACACCATTACTGTTATACATGGTTTCCCACATATCAGCCACTACCTTTTCTAAACCAGGGTAATCGGAAGTAATATCGCTGCAAATTTTTCTTAAGACAGGAGAACCGTATGCTACTATTGGTAAAATCATATCAATGACAGAATTGTATATTTAAAGTGTTAAATGTAAAATTAACCCAAATCAACAAGTTAACCATTAGCTATATCTCATTATTGTATAGATTGTAAATATTCCTGCAGGATAATTGTTGCAGCAATTATATCCACATTACCTTTTACCCGCCGGTCTTTTTTCTTCATACCCATTTCCAGCATAGCATCTTTGGCCATTTTAGAAGTATAACGTTCATCAACAGTTTTTAAAAGGATCAAAGGAAATTCTTTTTTTAATTTTTTTATTGCAGCCTCTACCAAAGCGGTTCCATGTGTATCAGATTCATCCCAATTTTTTGGGAGGCCGATAATGATTAGTTCTACCTGTTCAGCTAAAAAATATTTTTTTAAAAAAGGAATCAATTCTTTTGATTCAATGGTTGTTAAGCCTGTTGCAATAATTTGTAATGGGTCGGTTACTGCCAGCCCGGTTCTTTTGCCCCCGTAGTCTATTGCTAATATTCGTGCCATGAAGCCCCCTCCGCCCCCTGAAGGGGTAACTTGCGGAGATTATGTTTTATTTGTTTAAAAATAAATCTAAAATTACAAATATGGAGAATACGGCCGATGCAATACCATTGGTAGTAAAAAATGCCATATTCACTTTGCTTAAATCGTTTGGTTTTACTAAGATATGCTGATAGATGAGTAAGCCAATAAAAACTGCCACACCAATCCAGTACCATAAACCAAAATGGCCGTAAATGCCTGCGCTTACAACACAAGTAGCAGAAAGTACATGCAGTAATTCAGAAATCCGCAATGCTTTTATTTTACCTACTGCAGATGGAATTGAATGTAATTGGTTTTGTTTATCAAAATCTTCATCCTGCAAAGCATAAATAATATCGAAACCACTTACCCAAAATAAAACAGTAAATGAAAAAAGTATTGGTAGTAAACTAAACTGGCCCGTAACTGCAATATATGCCCCAATAGGAGCAAGGCTTAACCCAACTCCTAAAACCAAATGGCATAGTGCAGTAAAACGTTTGGTATAGCTGTAAAATAAAATTACAAATAAAGCAACAGGGGAGAGGTAAAAACAGAGCCGGTTAATAAAGAAACAACAGGCAATAAACAATAGGCAATTGGCTACAGTAAATAATAAAGCGTTGGTTGGTTTTATAATTCCTGCTGGTATTTCCCTTACTGCTGTACGTGGATTTATAGCATCATATTTAGCATCTAACCAGCGGTTAAAAGCCATTGCGGCAGAACGGGCAAATATCATACAGAAGATGACTAAAATTAAGTTTACTAAAAGATATTCTGGGGGAAAGATTGTAGTATGCCAGCCTTGACCTATAGAGTTACCCAAAGGATATTTCCGTAGTTTTATTACTCCTAAAAAAAAACCAATCAGCGCAAAAGGCATTGCAAAAATGGTATGAGAAAATTTAACAAGAGAAAGATATTTTTTTACGGCATCCATTATTTAAGGTGTTTCTTTAGCCTTTCTTTTATTTCACTATCGGTTATGGTAGCATGTTCTGATTTATCGTAAATACTAATTAAAATTACCGATTGGTGAATAATGGCAACATGGGTAATAACCCTGGCACCACCGCTTTTGCCTTTTCCTTTGCTTGTAATTGAAAGCCGTATTTTATAACAATTATTACCAATGGGTGAGCCCGATTGGGGATTAGCATTAAGTTGTTGCAGTAAAATTTGGAAATCATTTTTAAGGGAAAGGTATTTTTTTGCAAGCCGTTTAATTTCTTTCGCAAACTCGAGTGTGTAAACAATATTATAATTCACTTAATAAAAGATTGGCTTTTTTTAATGTAGTTTTTCCTTCTAAAAAAAGAGCAGTTTCTTTTGCGCCTTTTTCAATTCCCTTTAGTATGGCGGCTTTTGTGGGCTCTTTATATATCTCTGCTTTTATCTTTTCTTTTTTTAAAAAGTCAATTACCAACTTGGATTTTATAACAGATTTTGACCGTATGATAATTGTTTCCATATAATAAAATTAAGATAAATTATTGAATTCTTCCTCTCACAATTTCCCAAAGTACCACGCCGGCTGCCGTTGCAATATTTAAAGAATGTTTCATACCCAGTTGCGGAATTTCAACACAGCCATCGCATTGTTCAATAGTAGTTTGTTCTACCCCGGTTACTTCGTTACCAAAAATAAAAGCTACTTTTTCGTTATTACTTAATGCAATTTTTTCTAAAGAGATACTGTTAATGGCTTGCTCAACTGCATAAACTTTATAACCATTTTCTTTTAGTAACGTAATTGCTTCTGTTGCATTGGTAAAATGTTTCCATTCTACAGTTTCCTCTGCACCTAAAGCTGTTTTTTTTATTTCTTTGTGCGGAGGGATGCAGGTGTAGCCAGTAATGTAAATGGCTTCTAATAAAAACGCATCGGCAGTTCTAAATACACTGCCTACATTATAAGCGCTGCGGATATTTTCTAATACAGCTATTACAGGTGTTTTTTGGGAACGCTTAAATTCCTCTACCGATTTACGGTTCAGGTCGTCCATTGAAAGTTTAAGCCCCCTAAATCCCCCTGAAGGGGGACTTTGAGCAGAATAATATTTTAATGGGAAATTATTTTTCAAATTGTAAACTAAATAAATTAAAATAGTTTTTTTGGATTGAAGGCGTTCAATAAAGGTATGCCGTACAAGTGAGTGACACAACGATGCTGACATGAAAACAAATGTTGATTACCAAAAATAAAAAACATAATCTTCTCCATTTCCCCCTTTAGGGGATAGGGGCTTATATCATCTCACTCTGCAACAACGGATTTTTTACTGTATCCCTTTTTTCGGCAAAGGCTTTTGCAGCTTTTACAAAATGAACAAATATGGGTTGCGGATTTTCTACGGTACTTTTTAATTCGGGGTGATATTGCACGCCAATAAAAAAAGGATGATCAGGTAATTCCACTATTTCCACTAAACCCGTTGCAGGGTTTTTACCACTTGGTATTAAACCGGCTTTTTCAAAATCGTTTATAAATTTATTATTAAACTCCCAGCGGTGGCGGTGGCGTTCGCTAATATCGGTTGTGCCATAAATATTGTGTGCTAATGTACCTGCTTTAATTTGGCAGGGATAAGCACCCAAACGCATAGTGCCACCTTTTGCTGTTATATCTTTTTGCTCATCCATTAAATCTATAACGGGGTGTTGCGTTTCTTTTACCATTTCTGTAGAGTTGGCATCGGCCCAGCCCAACACATTTCTTCCAAATTCAATTACGGCCATTTGCATACCAAGGCAAATACCAAAAAAGGGCAGGTTGTTTTCCCTTGCATATTTTACGGCTGTAATTTTACCTTCTACACCACGGTTACCAAAGCCGGGGGCAACAAGCAAGCCATCTAATTTGCTTAGTTTTTCTGCCACATTATCTTCGGTAATGGTTTCGCTGTGTACATCCACCACTTTTACTTTGCACTCGTTCATGGCACCTGCATGTACAAAACTTTCTAAAATAGATTTGTATGCATCCTGCAACTCAATATATTTTCCAATTAACCCAATGGTAACTTTTGTTTTTGGGTATTTTAATTTATCTAAAAATTCACGCCATTTGGTTAATTCGGGTGCGGCATAACCATTAATCTGTAATTTTTTAAGTACAATTAAATCCAGCCCTTCCTGCAGCATCATTAATGGTACTTCGTAAATGCTGCTGGCATCTATTGCTTCAATAACTGCATTAGGTTTTACATTGCAGAATAAGGCAATCTTCTTTTTTATTTCGTTATTTAATGGTTGCTCTGTACGGCAAACAATTACATCGGGGTGTACACCTTCCTGGCTAAGTAAACGAACGCTATGCTGTGTGGGCTTTGTTTTTAATTCTTTTGCGGCACTTAAATAAGGAATTAAAGTAAGGTGTACCACCATACAATCTTCTTCAGGCATTTCCCATTGTAATTGGCGCACTGCTTCCACAAAGGGTAAGCTTTCAATATCACCCACTGTTCCGCCTAATTCTGTAATAACAATATCATATTTGCCAGTATTGCCCAATAAAAGCATACGGCGTTTTATTTCGTCGGTAATATGGGGTATTACCTGTACCGTTTTACCCAAATAAGCACCTTCACGCTCTTTATTAATTACGGTTTGATAAATGCGGCCTGTGGTAACATTGCTTGCCTGCGATGTGGGGATGTTTAAAAAACGTTCGTAGTGGCCCAAATCCAAATCGGTTTCGGCACCATCATCGGTTACAAAACATTCGCCATGTTCGTAGGGGTTAAGCGTACCGGGATCCACATTGATATAAGGATCAAATTTTTGTATGGTAACTTTTAAACCCCTTGCCTGCAGCAGTTTTGCCAGCGAAGCTGCAATAATCCCTTTTCCTAAAGATGATGTAACACCGCCTGTTACAAAAATATATTTTGCCATAATCGTAAGTTTATAATTTGTACTACATTGGGAAACAAAAAACAAGAATTGCCAGCGTTGATTTGTTATTGCTTCAACGCCTGTCTGCCGTAAGGCAGATTTAATTCCTTATTCAAATAAAAATTACCGAATTTGTTAACCCAAACTATTATGACCAGTATGAGATTTGTGAAAGAAAAATCTTAGAGGTCGTGTAAAGATAGGATGATTATTTGGGAGGGGGAAATTTGAGGGAAAGATTGTGGAAAAAATGGTATTTTGAAGTATAAAAAACTTATTTTCATTAACCCCATGTTAACGGCTGTATTTCACCAATGTTTCTTCGTCTGTATAATGTTCTCGTCGGCTTATTGTTAAAATGTGCTTTGATAAATTTTTAATGTCGTAATAAATAATATCATTTGGATTCTCTTTTGCCAATTTAAATCCTTGCCGTCTACCAGATGCTGCATTGTAGAGAAAAATACTGTCTGCTTCTTTTCTGTCAATACGGTTGCCAATAAAATTTACAGTGTGATTGTCATACAAGAAAAATAATGAATCATTGAATGTATGATAATTCCATGCATAAACTTTGTCGCCCAAAATATTTTTGCCGGTCGGTTTGTCAAAGATTTGATATGTAAAAGGAACTCCATTGCCATTGTCAACTGTTGTAAGAATGAAACTGTTGTAATCTTTTTCCAGTGTACCCAAACTCCAGGTTGAAGTATAAATTGGTGTCTCATTTAATAAATGCAATGTGTCGCCATGCCTTAGATAAAAATATTTTGTGCTATCGTCAATGCCATAGCAGCTTATGTAACCACCCTTCAATGTGTCAGAGCCCACAACTTCTTTATAGTAGTGAACCATTCCAGAATCCATGTTGTCTAATAACCTTTTGCCGTTCGGAAGTGTGTCAAGGTCGGGTTCAAGCATGTCAATTTGCTTAGGTATATTTACTGTTTTTGGTTGCATTTTTTTTGGGGTTCTGTCGCAAGAAAATAGCGATAAAAAAATTGTCAATATAACGAGAGGTCGAATCATATAGCCGCTAACAAACCAGATTGCTAATATCATATACCGTAAAATGAAAATACCCTTATTTATTTTTTACACCCGTCAGCCTAAGCCCCTAAAATATTACTGCTCCTTATGCCCAATATAATTTCTCCATTTTTCAATAACTGCATTCATATCATCGGGCATTTCACTTTCAAAATGCATGGGTTGTTTTGTTGTGGGGTGTATAAAACCTAACTCTTTTGCATGCAATGCCTGCCGCCTGCATAACGCAAAGCAATTATCAACAAACTGTTTGTATTTTGTAAATACGGTGCCTCGCACAATTCTGTCGCCACCATAAAAATCATCATTAAAAAGCGGGTGGCCTATCAGTTGCATGTGCACCCGTATCTGGTGTGTGCGGCCGGTTTCCAGGCGGCACTCTACCAATGTTACATAATTAAAACGCTCCAAAACTTTATAGTGTGTAATGGCATCTTTACCATGGTCGCCATCGGGGTAAGCCGTAAATAATTTTCTAAAACGCAAATGCCTGCCTACATGTGCAGTAATAGTGCCTTCATCATTTTCAAAATCGCCCCATACCAATGCAATGTAGCGGCGGTGTACGGTATGGTTAAAAAATTGTTTAGCTAAAAGCGTCATGGCATTTTTATTTTTTGCCATTACTAATAAGCCAGTAGTATTTTTATCTATGCGGTGTACCAAACCAAAACGGTTTAATTCTGTTTCGTCCAACTTGGGGTTTTGCTGTAATAAATAATATGCAACGCCATTAACCAAAGTGCCATTGGGGTTGCCGCTGCCGGGATGCACCACCATGCCTGCAGGTTTATTGATAATCATAATATCATCATCTTCATATTGAATATTAAGTGCAATATTTTCTGGTACAATTTCTGATGTTTCCGGCGAACGGTCATCGTACACCACAATTTTATCTGCGGCTTTTACCTTATAATTATTTTTAACGGGCTTTTCGTTCACTAATACCATTTCATCATCAATTGCCTGCTGAACTTTATTACGGGTGGCGCCTTCAATGCGGCTCATTAAAAATTTATCAATCCGTAAAGGTTCCTGGCCTTTGTTAATGGTAATCACCAGCTTTTCATAAATCTCCTCGGAGTCGCTGGTTTCTATTTCTTCTTCAATCATAATCTTTGGTGCTTGTTTATTATTCGTATACAGCAGCGGAGT
>JAYSTT010000189.1:0-1578 GCA_043719495.1 Ferruginibacter sp.
TAGCGGAGAATTCTTTTACGTCTTTGTTAATTACATTCCACTTTGGTCTGTTAAATCGAAGTGTTTCACAAGCAATAGCTTCTAACTCAACCAATGCAACGTGGTCAAAGCCAGCCTTCTCAAGACCAATAGCTTGTCCACCAGCACCTGCACATATTTCAATTGAAGTATAACTCACCTTAGTTTATTTGTTTACCAACAAATTTAGTTTTTTTATTTTACACTTAAACAATTAGATGTATCTGATAGCATCCACGACAATTTTTTAAATTTGAGATGCTTTCTCCCTTCTTCTCCACCACAACAAAAACCCAGTTACACTCAACAAACCGCCACTCAACCCAAAAATAAAATAAATAATTTTTATGCCCATGCCGCCAAAGCGGCCCATGTGAAGTTGAGAGTTGATGATATCATACTTGTCTGCTGCAGGGTTCTCATTTATCATTCTTGTTTTTGCAATAGCACCGGCACTATCCAACATAATAACATCGGCAAATTTTTTGGAGTGTATGTATGCATTGGAAGCACGGCTGCCATAAATGGCAGTTTTACTTTTATTGCTCTGTGCAAAATAACCTACAGCGGCTGTAAAATCGGGGTACGTTTTTTTTACCAGCGCAAAAGCAGAATCAAATTTAAAAGGAAAGGCAGGCGAAGCTTTTAATACCGGTGTATAATCATACGATGCATAAAATTCTTTTTTAAAAACATAACGCTGCATCCAAAAACCGGTAACAGCAATCATCAGGTTAAATAGTAAAGCATACACTCCTATTAACTGGTGCAGGTTGTTTCTTTTATACACTGCTTTTTTAAATGACAAAACAGACCATATTTTTTTTCTGAAAAGAATTAATCCTGTGATGATACTCAGCAAAAACACCAATGAAAAAAAGCCAAGCAACCACTCTCCTGTTTTACCCAAATGAAAAGAATTATGAAATTTTGATAGCCAGCTCATAAAATTATGCCTCATATCATCGCTGCCACCCCTTATTCCCAAATACCCGCCGGTTTGCGGATGTAAAAATATCTCTGCCGGTTTTTTTCCTGCTTTATAAGATGAATCATAAACGGAAAATGTAAACGGGGTCTCTTTATTCAGCGGAATTGTACAACTGCTTATCTGTGCATACGGAAAACGTTGGCGCAAGTTGTTATAGGCAGTGTCAATTGAAAGGTTGTTGTAATCTTTCACTCTAAACTCCGGTTGTTGCAGCGTATCAATATCTTCATGAAAAACCAATGCCGCACCAGACAGCGACATTAATAAAATAAAAATACCGGAAATAAGTCCGGCTAAAGAATGTATTTTGAATAGTATATTTTTTCTCATTAACTGTTTATTAACTTTTTGTTATCATATCTTCCAATTTTACTATCATAAAAATAAATAAATGAAAGAACACTACAGATTGTTTTTACTCCCTGCTTTTCTTTTCATACAGTTAAATGGGTTTTCCCAAAATTTCGATATCAACGTAGTTAAATCTCTTAACCAACATCAAACTAATTTTAAAACAAACTTTACAAAAATAGATGCGGCCAGTGTTACCATATTTAACATTGCGGCAC
>JAYSTT010000190.1:0-1577 GCA_043719495.1 Ferruginibacter sp.
AAACGTAGTTTAATATCAAAATCTGAAAAATAACTTTGTGCCCCTACTTCTATATAATTACATACAACTAGTGTATTGACTATTTAATTATGAAACATAGTGTTTAGATAACTTTTTATCTGCATCCTGCCTGGTAAACTTCCATTCTATACTGCATTTGTTTTTATTTCTTTCCTTTGACCAAATTACTACATTCGATTCTAATTCTTCTTTGCTCTTTATTCTGCCACCGGTACATTGCCTGTCCATTATATTAATTTCTATT
Source organism: Ferruginibacter sp. (assembly GCA_043719495.1). Classification (GTDB taxonomy): domain Bacteria; phylum Bacteroidota; class Bacteroidia; order Chitinophagales; family Chitinophagaceae; genus Ferruginibacter. The sequence continues at coordinate 266 of JAYSTT010000190.1, forward strand.
TCTGCCATGTTTAACCAACTGCCATGCTTAGGTGTATAGATAAATTTAATTTTTTTCAGCAGCCTGGTTGCCTTTCTTTTGCCAAACGTTTCTATTAACGACCCTTCAAAGTGAGTGTTCAAATTATCAAGCACCAATTGGATACAAGTAGCGTTGCGAAAATGCTTTTCGACCAGGTCTTCAACAAAATAAGCAAAATCTTCTTTTGTTCTTGTACCGGTTACTTTCACAATCCGCATGCCTGCCTTTGGAGCTACTGCTACAAATATGTTGCAGGTCCCTTTACGTTTATATTCATAATCATATTTTTCAAGTTTACCTGGTTTTGCTTTAATGGGCTGCCGACTGTCCTCCAGTAGCTGTTTACTTTTTTCATCCATGCAAACTAAAGGCTGGTTTGGTTCATACGGTTGTTTATATAACGCTAACAGGCAATACATTCTTCTGCGATACTCTTCTGTTATCTCTTGTATGCACCACATTCGTTTTAGCCAAGGCTTACATTCGTTTTTTTTAAAGCCAACCTTACAGATTCCCTGTTTATCGTTTCCAAACCTTGCTTTTTTTTCAACTCTGCTGTCAGCAGGCGTATCGTCCATCTTCTTCTTCCTGCAGGGCATGGGCCACAAGCCATTGCTGATAATTCTGCCTGCTGATCAGTAGCATACTTAACAGGTTGTCCTGGCCGGGCATCTTCTTCAAGAGCTTTTTTAATACCCTGTTCCAGATATTTCTTTTTCGTTCGCCAAATGGTGATCCTGTCAACACTTAAAAATTCCTCAATATCAGTAACCCTTTTTCCCTTGTGCAAAAGCAAAAGAATATTTACACGGTTATATTCTCGTAAACTTAAATTGTTGCTGTTTTTATAAGTTTCCAGATAAGACAACTCCGATTTTTTTAATTTAAAAGGAATAGATGATTTCATTTTGTATGTGTTAGCATACAAAATTAATGTTTCTAAATTAAATTGTCAGTACACTAGCAGCCGAGCCGGCACGAAGGCTTCCTGAAATGCCAATAATTTTAATTTTCTTTTGGGGCGTCATTTATTTCATCAATTTTTTTATTATCAATATCATTACGGCTAAATACTCCGGAAAAAAGCTTTTATAATATGTATTTAAAATTTTCAAAATCAGGCCAGTTATTCATTAATTTAATACCTCTTTTAATTTCTTTTCCAACGCAGCACCACGTAGGTTTTTCGCAATGATCTTTCCTTCTTTATCCAGCAGCATATTAAATGGTATGCCTTTGATTCCATAATCAATAACAATTTTACTATCCCATGCTTTAAGGTCAGCTACCT
>JAYSTT010000020.1:0-1862 GCA_043719495.1 Ferruginibacter sp.
TTTAAGTTTATTATGACTGCCATCGCAGTAAGGGGGTGTTTTGGTTTGCTTGCATTGGCAAAACCAAACTTCTTCTTCTTTTTCAAACTCTACTTTTAAACTTTTGTAGGGTAATATTGGCTCATCATTTTTATTTATGGAATGTTCAATCTTTTTATGGGTGCCGTCGCAAAAAGGCTGTTTTTCACTAAGGCCGCAGGTACACCAGGCATAAATTTTTCCAGGCACAACGTTTACCATTACCGGTTCTTTTTTTGCAATATGCGGCAGGTTCTTATTAGGTATAATTTCCATCAGTAGTATTCTTTTATAAATTTATATAAGTTAAATTTATTGCCTTCGGCATTTATTTTATTCTTCAAATCGTCTTTGCTAACATCTTTCATTCGTTTTTGTTCAATTAAATGAAAAGCTTTTTCGGCAAGTAACCAGTTTCGTTTAGTATTTAATGATTGCTGTTTGGCATTGACGATGATTTTTAATAATTCCTCAATACCTTTTTTTTGCAATGCAGATGTTTTTAAAACAGGAGCAGGAATAGTTTTATTACTAAAAGAAGGCGCCAGCATGAGGCGTAAATTTTTTACAAATAAATCAGCATCTGGCCTGTCGGCTTTATTCACTACAAATATGTCTGCAATTTCCATCAAGCCTGCCTTCATAGTTTGCACTTCGTCGCCAGCTTCGGGCACTACTACCACAATGGTTATATCTGCCAGCCCGGCAATTTCTACTTCGCTTTGGCCTACACCAACAGTTTCAACTATTATATAATCAAAGGGGGCGGCTTTAAGTAAATCGCTAATCTCAATAATTTTAGGATGAAGCCCACCCAGAGAACCCCTGGTGGCCAATGAACGGATAAACACAACAGGGTTATTATACCATTCACTCATACGGATGCGATCGCCGAGCAAAGCACCTAAGTTAAATGGGGAAGAAGGGTCAATACAAAGCACTGCAATCCTTTTACCATCAGCAACCAATAAGGCAATCAGGGCATCTACCAGGGTACTTTTTCCGGCACCAGGTGGCCCGGTTAAACCAATAACAGGGGTATTGGAAAAAGGCAAATGCTCTAACAGGTTTTCGTAGCCCGGCACTTCATTTTCAATAAGCGAAATGCAACGGGCAATGGTTTTACTGTTGCCAAGTTTTATTTCGTTTAATTGTTGCTGCCACATAAAGCAAAGTAACAAATTAATTTTGAGCAGGCGTTTAAGTTGTTGCGCTTTATTGTTTCTTTGCAAAGAAGAGTTGTTTTAAATCTTAATTGCATCATGCCATTATCGATAGTTATTATAACCAAAAACGAAGCACACATTATTGGTAAAACACTGCAAAGCCTGCAGGGTATTACCAATGACATTGTTATTGTGGATAGCGGCAGTACAGATAATACCATTGAAATTTGTAAACCTTTTGGAGCAAAAATCATTTCCACCACCTGGGATGGCTATGGGCAAAATAAAAACAAAGGTATAGTGGCAGCAAGTTATAACTGGATATTAAACCTTGATGCAGATGAAGCAATTGATAACGAACTTAAATCTGCAATACTGCAATTGGAATTGATTGACGAAAACACTGTGTATAATTTTAAGTTTAAAAATTTTTTTTGTAATAAATGGATACGCTATGGCGAATGGGCAGGCGATAAGCACATACGTTTGTTTAATCGCAATAAAATAAGGTGGAATAATGCAGCTGTACATGAAGGATTAACAATAAGCAGCAATACAAAAAAAATAATGCTGCCCGGTAATGTATTGCATTACACTACACAAAACATTGATGAATACATCGGTAAAACTGTTGCCTATGCCAGATTAAATGCAACAAAATATCATGTGCAGGGAAAG
>JAYSTT010000191.1:0-1577 GCA_043719495.1 Ferruginibacter sp.
AGATCAGGAAAAGGAGGCATTTGTAAACCACGTTTTGCAAATGCCTTTTTTGCTGTTTTGTTTTCATCTGCAAATACCATTGGGTTTTTCAGCAGGCTGTAAATATAACCGGCTGTTCTTATTTTTCTTATTCCCCGTAATGGGTCGGCCAGCGTTGCGCCTGGCGATGCATGGCAATCCATGCAGCTTTTTGCAAGTGCTTTTCCTTTTTCAAGCTGTTGGGTTGTGGGCCGTTTTTGGGCACACAACAACAGCGACGTAACCAGGCAAAAGAAGAGGGATAAATATTTCTGCATAACATTAATTAAGTTCATTCAGCAGTCCACTCAGGTCCAGCGCACGGGTAAACATTTCCAGGCTGCCATCCGGTTTTTGTGGCCATAATTCTTTGGGCCGGTCCCAATATAATTCAACACCGTTATCATCAGGGTCGTTTAAATACAACGCTTCCGAAACACCATGATCGGATGCGCCGGTTAATGGATAATTTTCCTGTATCAGCCTGTTGTAAATAAAAGCCAGGTCTTTACGGGTTGGGTAAACAATAGCGGTATGAAATAAACCAACTGAATGCTCCGGTGCAGGCGGCAAATCTTTGCTATACCAGATGTTAAGGCCAATATGATGATGGTAACCACCCGCCGAAATAAAAGCAGCGCTATCGCCGTACATGGTAGTTAATTCAAAACCCAGCAGTCCGCAATAAAATGCAAGGGAGCGGTTTATGTCTGCCACTTTTAAATGCACATGCCCAATGCGGGTTTGTGCCGGAATGGTATAATCGTTTTTCATTTGCTTGTATATATTTCCTAAAGATAATTGTTTTGTAAAAGTGATTTTCCAAGACTGAATTTAAAATTGTAGCAGCGTATCAGGGTTGTCAACCTTTTAAAGGTTGACAACCCTTTAACAGGCATCAGCGGTAACTCTTAATTTTGTGGAACGCCGTTTGTAATGTTTATTAAAAGAGATTTCACCGTAACTGAATGATGGCCTAATTTTAACAGCGAAACAAATAACAACTATGAGGCATAAAATATTTTTACTGGCAATATGTTGCTTTTCTTTTTTCTGCAAATCTGCTGCTGCACAAACTTCTACCGAAATGAACAACCAGGGCCTGGTTAAGTATAAGGCTAAGGATTATGCCGGTGCTTTGGCAGATTTTAATAAGGCCGTGCAACTGGATGCAAAGAATGAAAAAGCCCTGCACAATAGGGGTCTTGCTAAATATGCGATGAAGGATTTTGCAGGTGCTATTGCAGACCAAACACAGGCAATTGCGCTGAAACCAACTTACAGCAATGCCTATAACGACCGGGGCATGGTTTATTATAAGCAGAATAATACTACTGCGGCTCTAAATGATTTTAATGCTGCTATTACTAATGACCCGGTTTATTTTCTGGCATTTAAAAACCGTGCGACTGTGCAGGTTGCATTAAAAAATTACGCTGCTGCTGATAATGATTATGCAAAATGTATTGAATTGAAACCTGATGATGCGGATGGTTACCTGGGGCGTGGTTCTATGAAAAGTATGCAGAACAATTATACCGAAGCCATAAAATTTTACG
>JAYSTT010000192.1:0-3855 GCA_043719495.1 Ferruginibacter sp.
CTGTTAAAACATTAAAAGAAACAGATACCTGAGTATGTATAGTAAAGAGAAAGGGAAATTTAGCCTACCGGACAACACAACGGGGATTTATCTGCCGCATTTTTTAAGGCAAAAGAGAAAAAATTATTGATACAACCATTCTTTTAAACAAATTATGCCCAGGGTAAAAAATACCCGGGGCATATTTTTATATACTTTCTTAAAAGATAACTCCTTTTATTAAGCCTTCTTCTTTGGAGCAACATTTTTCTTTACTTGTTTAGCGGGCCTTTTTTTACCAAAAGATCCTTTTGTAATTTTTCCTTTTTTTGTTTTTATATCTCCACGTCCCATATTAGATAGATTTTATTTTTTAAAAATTAAATTATTACAAAAAAAGCAAGGAGCAAAGGCACCTTGCTTTTTAATGTGCGTACTGCAGCATTACATTTTAGCAGATAATTCTTTACCGGCTTTGAATTTAGCCACTTTTTTTGCCTTGATTTTAATAACAGCCCCTGTTTGAGGATTGCGGCCATTACGAGCAGCTCTTTTTGATACAGAGAAAGTACCAAAACCAACTAATGTAACTTTACCACCTTTTTTTAAAGTAACAGTTACTGCTTCTACAAAAGAATCTAAAGCAGCATTTGCCTGTGTTTTTGTAACACCTGCATCATCAGCAAGTTTCGAAATTAATTCAGCTTTGTTCATGATTATTTTTTTTGAATTTTAATATGCGCAAATATATAGGGTTTTTAATTGCAACAAAATTTTTTAGTAAAATTTTTTTTAGTAACGATTGGCTGCAAACCGCATGGAATAAGGATTTGAGGCGATTTTAGGTTTTAGGTTTACGATTTCAGATTTATGGAATTTCGTTGTAACCCTTTGTCAGCAAGGCTTTTAAAGCTGTGTTGGTAAAAACCTTTACCAAAGCGGCTTGCAGTAGATTGGAAGAAATTTGTTTATTTATTTTTTTTAATCAGAAAAGTAAAAAAAATGCCTAAAGTTGAATAACTCCCCTTTAGGGGATGGGGGCTTTCCACATTTAGTCAATAACCTGCATCAGTGAACGGAAGGCAATGAATTGATCGCCCCATTTATCAAATGCTTTCTGACGCATTTGGATTGCAAATTTTTCCAAATAAATATTATAGCGATTTACTTTCGGCAAAATATTGTACAGCATAAGTAGGGCCTTCGCTATCGTCCGTTTCTAACAATTGTAAAATAGTGGCATGGGTAAAACAGCCGGTGTTAATAATATCAGGGATGTGTTCTTCTTTTATCCATTGCAGCCAATTGATGCAAATACTGTGGTGGGCTTTTGTGGTAACGTTATATACTATCATCATGCTTTCTTTTATCAACTTCTTTTATCATTTTTTTGGTAAACAAAAGTAAAATTAATAATGCTGCTATTACTGCAGTCCATAAAATCCAGTTGTTGTTTTTTTGTGGTGTTGTAATTGTTGGCTTTTCTTCAAAAGCTATTATTTTTCTGGGTGATAAGAATGGTGTACTGTCTGATGGTTTTATATCTAGTTTGCTTAAATCATAATTGGGCATTTCAGCAGCCAGGTTATCCAGTATCAATTTATAACTATTCCCTTTTTCAAGGTATACAGTTAGCGAACGTTCTTTGCACCATGTTTTAACCTCATCTATTTTCAAAGGAAGATTATCTTCATTATTTATCAATAAGAAAAACTCTTTTGCATTAGTAAACGGCACAGCAAATTCTAATGCACTTTTATTGGAAATATAAAAAGATTGATATAATTCCCCTGGATTAGAAAATGAACTATTACCGTTAGATAAATACATATCTACTTTTCTATAAAAATATTTTACGCCAGAAATCTTAAAATTAAAACTTTCAAAATGATAAGGCTGGCCTTGTGTTACTTTTATATAAGATGTTTTGGCACTATCCATTTGCTGTAACTTGCAAGTGGGATTGTTTACCACAAATCTTAACTGGTACATTGTTAAACTGAAATTGCGGCTTACTGATAAAACATTTACCGGATCGTTGTTTTTATTCTGAATTACGACCTTATAAAATTTATAATTGCAGGCAGGAAATTCAACATGATATTTAGTTTCGACTTTATCTTTAGTGAAAACAGGTTCTAATATTATACTGTCTTCTATAACAAACCAATCTTTATTATTATCGCTTCCGCTAAGTTTGGCAGCACGGGTTGCATTGGTAGATTTTATGAAAATATCGAATTCAGAAAGAAAAAAGCTATCACTTTTTAATATTATTTCAGTGAAAAAATTCGTATTTTTTTTCTCTTCAATTTTAACTGGTGCTCTAAGTATATCTTTTGGGTACACATCTTCCGGAAAATGCAACACATGCGGCACCCACTTCCCCGAATCATTCACAATCCTTAAATCGCTGTAATCAGTTTTTAAATGTGCTGATAACTCCGGCGTTAATGCAATATTATAAAACCCGGATGTTTTAATACTATCTAATTGGCTGTAAAATTTATAGCCTGCAGTTTGTGCAGCACAGCATATATTTATCAAACAAAATAATAAAATACTACTCCATTTTTTTTTCATCATCAATAATAATTTTTTTCAAACGCTGGTACATAAATGAAACCACTAAGAGTAAAACACCCAAACAAAAGAATGCAGCAATTTTACCACCTGCCGGAATATTTTTAATATCGAATATAAATAATTTTAGCAGGGTAAGTGTAAATAAACTGAGCGAAATAATGCGTAAGCTGCGGTATTTAAAATGCATACCCAGCCACATAAAAGTAAAGGAACAAAAGCCCCACAAAATGGGCAGTCCGGTTTTAATATATATTCTTTGAATATTAGGTAATGGGTTATCGGCAGCATAAAAAATAGTGTTGCACAATAAATTTATTTCCAGGCTTAAATAAATTACAACCGTAATACAGAGTATCCATGTAATAAAACTAAAATTTTCTTTCAGTTGCTCTTTATTACTGCGAAGTAAATTTATCAGCCTGTATAATAATATCCCTATAATTAATGCACTAACCCAATGTGCTAAAAAATGGGTGTTGTTTTTATGCAGTTCTAAAATCCTCCCCTGTATATTAAAAGTTTGCTGCACACTCATAAAGTACAATAACATACATGCTGTATACATAATTGTAATGGTTTGCCAGTTAAGTTGCAGTTGTTTTATTTTTTGGGTAATTGCAGTTAAGGTACTTATAAAAGCAAGCGCATATAAAATAAGATAAAGGATATTAAAATTACTGTTAGGGTAATAGAAACTGAACTGATAATTTATTTCTAATCCGCCTGCGGCGAATAATAAAATAACCGCAGCAATCCTAAATATGTTTTTGCCAGGGATAATACCTGAAGTTGCTGACTTAATACTTTCATCTTCATTATGGCGAAGTATATACAACAGATAGGTAGCGATAGCAGCAAATACTGTTGTTATAAACCCTTTGTTGGCAATTACGGCAACTACAGTATCATAGTAAGTGTATAATTTCGACCAATCCATAAACAGGCTTACCAGCATTAAAACCCAAACAAGTAAGGCGGAATATTGTATAATGGCGATTTTTGATTTGGTGAACAACCAGTAAAGCAGCACTGCTTCGCTGGCCCAGAATAAAGTAATATAATTGCCATGTAACTGCAATGGTGCAGTAATGGAAATAAAGGTTAGCGTAATACCAATAAGCAGATATAAAATATTGGTATCTACTTTTTGCTTGCGGAAAAGAAAATAGGAAGCCGCTAAATTAAAAATACCCATCGATGCACTGAATAAGCCTTTATATTCTGCCGCATTCATTTTTATTAAGCAATAAATACCTGCTGCAAAATATAAACTTGTACTGGCAAGTAAAA
>JAYSTT010000193.1:0-3854 GCA_043719495.1 Ferruginibacter sp.
CGATTACCTCCAAGTGGTTCCATGGTTCCATATCTTCCTTTGTGATGTTCAAACCGCATGATGAGCTTGCCATTTTCAATTGTAATATTCATTTTACCATAAACATCATGTAGGTAATTGCCTGTATAAGCACTAAGTGGTAAATCTGTTTTAATATTCATATTAGCAGTATCTTTTATTGCCTTCCACTGTTTTTCTTTTTCCTTTTCATCTGCCTGTTGATAATCGAGATAAACTTTGCTGTAATTGCGGTAAGGTAATCCCAGGTAAGCATCTTCAATTTCATTTCTTAGCGCTTCATAAAAATTATTGGCATCTGTATTGGTCAATACAATAATGCCCAGCTTTTCTTCGGGAACCAAACAAATACTGGTAACAAAACCATTTACTCCACCGGTATGCGCTACAATTTTTCTGCCTTCATATTCTTCAAGGAACCACCCAAGGCCATACAAACTAAAATGTGCTTTGTTAAACAGGTGTCCCCCATTACCCAAAATAGAATGTGGTGTTCTGGTTTGTTCAATTGCTACAGCAGGAATAATTTCTTTTCCATTCAGTTTTCCATTATTGAGTTGCATCATCACCCATTTGCTTAAATCATTTACGGAGGATGATATGCTGCCTGCCGGTGCCAGGTTGTCAATATTTCCGTAAGGGATCTTTTTCAATTCACCCATTACAACTGTATGCGCAAGGCTTTTGTTATTTGCAGTCTTAATGTCTTTTGAAAGAGCAAGGCTGTTATTCATACCAAGCGGTTTAAAGATATTTTCTGTTATATACTCTTCCCAGGTTTTACCGGTTACTTTGGGAATAATTTCTCCCGCAGTCATAAAAGCACTGTTGGTGTAACCCCATTTGCTTCTAAAGCCATACATGGGTTTCAACTTTCCCATTTTTTCTCTTACTTCGGCAGTACTAAGGTCCGAATCGAAGTACATAAAATCTCCCTGGAATGTTTCAAAGCCAAGGCGGTGACAAAGCAGGTCTCTTATTATAGCTTCTTTTGCCACCCAGGGATCATATAATTTAAAATCAGGTAACCATTTTTGAACCTTATCATCCAGGGATAATTTTTTTTCTGCACCCAGCATTGCCAAAGCAGTTGCCGTAAAAGCTTTACTGTTGCTGCCAATCATAAACAAAGTATTTTCATCAATTTTATCTGTAAGATTTACCTCTTTAACCCCATAGCCTTTCATTACAATAACTTTCCCGTTTTTAACAATACAAACAGCTGCACCGGGTATTTGCCAATCGGCAAGTGCTTTGTTTACATAATTATCAATGCTGTCTTTTACAAAAGATGGAATGCTGTCGTCCTGTGCCAGCGCATGTAATGAAATAAAAAGGAGGGGGAATAAAAAAAACTTTTTCATATCAGTAATTTAGAAATGAAAATTACGGTACTTTTTTATATTTTTCCTATGGAGTATTTTTTTGCAGTAATTCAATTTTGTAAGAATAATAGCAGTTTAAAATATACTGGTTAAACGTCAGTTCATCAGCCATACCTGCAAACTCATAATTGGGCCGATATTTCATCATAAAAATATTTAACCGTTCCCCCTCCAGATGTGTAAGCCTTTTTATTAAAGTTTTATTAAAGCGGTAGTTTACATACTTTTCCTGTTCATCCTGTTCTAACCTTAACTGAAAAATTTTAAGCCTTTTATTTCTTTTAAAACGAAAAATATTTATCAATTCATTTACATCAGCACCCACCATTCCCGATGGGGAAATGGAAGATTTGATGGCAGGTTTTTGATAAGAAAAAACACTGCCATATAACTGCCTGTTTTCTATGGAATCTTCTTTATACGATTTTGCAAACACCAGCACATCTTTTAAAGTGCTGTATTTGCCTTTATAATTTATTCTTAAAGAAATATCAAAATGACCGGGGTCGCCAAGGGAGTGTACGGCAAATTTTTGGGTGCTTTTGTTTCTAAAGGTAAACGTAACAGAATCTTTTTCTGCAACTATAATACTGTACCTGCCCATCGAATCAGTTGTTGTAAATTTCCCCAGTGTATTCATTACTTTAACTCCGGGCACAAAATTTATTTTAGAAGAATCAAAAACAGTACCGCTCAATAAAAACTGTGCAGATGAATTACCTGCTGCCAATTGCAAAAACAGTGATAGTATAGGTATTTTTAAAAATAAACGCAACAACAACAATTTAAAAGGATAATATTAAGCAAACAAATTAATACATCTTTCAGTAAATCTTTCTTTTAACTGCAATTTTGCTTTTGCATAATATCAGTAATTACCCTTGGATAGTGTTGGTGCTCCAGGGCATGTATTTTTTGCGCCAGTAAATCTGCGGTATCATTATCATCAACAGTACACTTTGCCTGAAAAATTATTTTTCCATGGTCGTATAGTTCATCTACATAGTGAATGGTAATGCCGCTTTCTTTTTCCATATTGCCAATAACGGCTTCGTGCACATGATGGCCAAACATTCCTTTACCACCATATTTTGGTAATAATGCAGGATGTATGTTAATTATTTTTTTAGGATAAGCCTTAATTAGTGCCCCGGGAATTTTCCATAAAAATCCGGCCAGTACTATAAAATCAATATGGTTTTGTTGTAATCCGGGTAAATAATTATTACCTTTAAAAAACCGGTCTTTTTCAATTAACAAATATGGAATACCTGCCTTTTCTGCAACTCTTAAAACTCCTGCATCCGGTTTATTGCAAACAATTAATGCAATCCTGTAATTTATTTCACCCGAATTAACTTCCATTTTGTTCCCTTTCATTGCATTCGCCTGGTAGTGCTGTTCACGGGAGTAAGTAATTATATTCTCTGCATTGCTACCTGCTCCACTTGCAAAAATGGCAATATTAATTACACGATCAGCATGAACTTCTGCACCCGAACTCCTCTTCGCTGTATTATCTACTGCATCCATCTCTTTCTGGATAATGATCCGGCTTGAAGAGCCCCCAAATCTTTTAAGTATTTTGTATATATATTTCTTAAAAAATGTAAACTGCCCCAGTGGAACACTCACCAGCAAAACAGCCAGCGGCCAAAGCAAAGTAATTACTACTATATAAAGAATTAACCATAAAACTCCTTTCTCAATATTGAGCAGTGCCAATAGTTTTCTTCCTGTATAACCACATAAACTGCCACCCAATGCAAAAGTTAAAATAATTAGTGTGAGATTAAGCCCGTTTACTTTCCAATGCTGTTTAAGTTTTTCAAACATTTGGCAAAAGTGATGTAAAAATTTGTGAATTAGAGGAGCAATACAAAAAATATTACAGAATAAATATTGTTTACAAATATGTGACAATGACGATGTGAAAATTGCGGTATTATGCTGAAACCCACGCCCAATAAGCGAAAAAAAATTTTAACAATGTTGATATTATGTCGGTATCCTGACTTAAATTTGCACCCGAATCAGGATATTTTTCCACATTAGCCCCGTATAACTGTATGAGTCGGTATAGAATAATCTTTAACAGAGTATTTGCATTCCTATATCTTTTTGCATTGCTTTCATTTTCCAATAATGTTTTTGCCGCTGATGGTGAAACACTTTTTAAAGCCAATTGTGCAAGTTGCCATAAGGCATTAGTAGACTTTACAGGCCCAGCTTTAAAAGGAGCAAGGGACAGAGAGCCCAATCCAGAATGGGTTTACAAATGGGTCTATAATACTAATGCAATGGTAGAAACTGATCCTTATGCAAAAGCCCTAAAAGCTAAGTACGGGTCAATAATGACTTCTCAACCACAATTAAGTAAAGATGATATTAAGTCAATATTGGATTGGGCAGATGCATATACTGGACCCCCGCCCCCCCCACCGGGAATAC
>JAYSTT010000194.1:0-1572 GCA_043719495.1 Ferruginibacter sp.
GGGTGCAAGCCGGTAGCAGGTAATTTTAATACTTACTACTTCGGGGTCAATTGCCGCTTCTCTTAACAAATCAATTACAGTATCAAAACTGTGATAAGGAAAGTGGAGCAGTATATCTTTTTGTAAGATAACATCTGTAGTACGGCTTACATTTTTTAATGCCGGATGTATAAATGGTTTTTTACGAGGATTCTTTTTTGTAAAAACAGATTCCGGGAAATCTATAAAATCTTTAAAATTATGGATTCGGCCACCGGGAATTAAATTGTCTTTATGGGTTAATCCCAATCGTTTAACCAGATAAGAAAGTAAAGAAGCATCAATATCTTTATCATAAACAAATCGAACGGTCTTTCCTTTTTTACGGTTCTTTAAACCTTTTTCAATTTTTTGAATAAGTGAAGTGGATACATCACTATCAATATCTATTTCTGCATCCCGGGTTACTTTAATAATGGCTGATGAAAAAGTGTCGTATCCAAAAAAAGAGAAAATGTTGGGTAAACAAAAGCGAATAATATCTTCCAGTAAAATAATATGCTTTTCGTTTTGTTTAGACGGCAGAATAATAAACCTTGGTAAACGTCTGGCCGGTACAGCTACCAATGCAAATTTTTTAGCAATACTTTTATCTTTTTTAGAAAGTGTGCAGGCGAGGTAAATAGATTTGTCGTTTAATGTTGGAAAGGCGCTGATACTTTCGAGCATAAGCGGAATAACATTGCTGCGTATCTCATCATTAAAATAATCCACTACAAATTTTTGTTGTAGCCGGTTTAATTTATTCTCACTAATTAAAAATATTTTTTCTTTTTTAAGTTCTCTTAAAATTTCATTCCATATACGTTCAAATTCCTTTTGTTGTTCCAATACTTTATCCTGTATTTCTTCCAGAATGAGACTGGGATTAATTTCCAGGTGCATTTTACTTTTTTGCCCCAAAGCAATCATCCGGTTTAATGCAGCTACCCTTACCCTGAAAAATTCATCGAGGTTATTGGAAAAAATGCCAAGAAAGCGAATGCGTTCACGAAGCGGAACGGTATCGTCTGCAGCTTCCTGCAGTACACGGCCGTTAAAAGAAAGCCAGCTTATATCCCGTATTATTATTTTTTGCTTTGGCACAATAAAATATTTGGTTTGGTGAAATTAAAGGGGCGGGTATAACCAAATAATAAATTCAATATTAATTTTAAGTGAATTTTTTTTATCCTTTCATTCTTTTGATAATGTCGGTAGTGGAAAAGCCTTCCAGTGTTGGAGTAATTATTACCTGGCCACCATTGGCAATTACTTCTTTTGCGCCAACAATTGTTTCAATCGTATAGTCGCCGCCTTTAACCAATACATCAGGTATAATTGCAGTAATTAAATTATACGGAGTATCTTCTTCAAAAATTATTACTGCATCTGTCATTAATAAACTGGCTAAAACTAATGCCCTTGAATTTTCGTTGTTAAGTGGCCTGCTTTCACCTTTTAATCTTTTTACAGATGGATCAGCATTTACTCCGGCTATTAAAATATTACCATGAGAAGCTGCTTCACATAAAGAAGCTATATGTCCTTCGT
>JAYSTT010000195.1:0-1571 GCA_043719495.1 Ferruginibacter sp.
ATAGTGTTTTGCAATGTAAGGCGGTAATTACAGGCTATTTCTTTTGTAGTAGTTGAACCTGATTGACCAAAGTATTCAATGTTTTGTAATGTAGTATGAAAAATAAAAGATGTTTTTGGAAAAAGGCCTTTTTCCTCCCAGAGCGAAGTCTTAAATCCTAATTGTAGTGGTGTATTTATTTTAGTAGAGTTTATTGAATATAATTTACTGTTGCTTCCGCTTATTTCAGTAATTAACCGTAATTCCGTTTTTTTTGATATACCATATTTTGTAAGAATTGTTGGGATGGTAAAGTTGGTAAAGTAAACATTTTGCTTTTCCGCAATTACCCCTGCTTCTATTTGTATATATCTTTTTGGGATAGTAAAAGGGCTTTCCGTTTGGTCGGGCCTGTCGGTATCAATTTTTTCAATTTGAGCATTTGCGCCAGCGCAGATTAGCAGTAAAGTTATCAGTAAAAAAAGTTTTGTCATTATAAAAATAAAATTTAGTCTTGTCTAAAAATATAAACAAAAATAAGTGTTTATTTATAAGTAATACAAATTTCAGGAATAAATAAGTGATTGATGAAGTTTATTTGGCAACAGCAACTCCCATTACCAGGTGTTCTAAATTGTGTTCACCAAAATAGGTTTTGCAAATAGCCTCAGCATTATCTAATTGTTGCTGCAATTTGGGTTGTTTATTTCCTAAAAACTGGTAGGCTTTTTTATAGGCATCTGCATCACTAACAGCACCTGATTGTTGCAATGCTTCTTTAATCGCTATTACTTTAAGGCCGCCGTCCTTTAGTTTTCCCAACTCCGCAATCATCCAGCTAAGGGAATAAAAATAATTTTGTTCCAGCAACAGAAAATGTTTGCAATCGCCGGCCTCCGGCATTTTATTATAGGGTGAACTGATAATTTCTTTGGTAAGGTATTTTATTAAATGCTTAGGCGTATTTTTTGATTTACTCAATTGAATACAACCCTTAAAAGCCTGCGGGTAAATACTCAGCCATCTTAATTTTCTTCTCAGTTCATGTACATCTGCTTCTACATTATCAAAATGAAATGTAGTTTTTACAGTAAACTCTGCAATTTCATAAATAGCTTTGCCATAAAAATAATTGATTGCTTTAATTTCTTTGTCATCTTTTAACCAATCGGCTTTGCTTAATTTCGTTCGTATTTTATTTATTCTTTCATTATTGCCGCCCAGCCATTTTTTTTCTTTCAGCAATTCGTTCATGCTCTGAATTTTTTCCCTGGTTTGTGCCTGTAAATAATTTACTACTTCAGCAGGTATATTTTTATTTTTAGCAAATTCTTTTGCAAATGAATCATAGTAATCAATTGCCCCAAGTATATCCTCCAGTAATTTAAAATGCGCTTTAATTTTGGCAAATTTCTTTTTGTTATGAATGCCCGAATACATTTTTGCCAATGCCTCCAGCATAAATAAAGGGGTTCGTACATTATTCTGGTATAACCATAATGCCGGATTTTTTTGTTTTAAAGATTTAGCCAACAAGGTTTGCAGTTGCAGCAGAAAAAATTCGAATCTTGTTGAGCCATTTTTCATTGTAT
>JAYSTT010000196.1:0-3840 GCA_043719495.1 Ferruginibacter sp.
TTGCTGCCAGTTAAATAATATGGTTTCGCCATTGCTTAAAGCATTTTTTAAATTAAGGTTTACATCTGCAGTTAATTGAAATTTACTTCCTTGATTTGCAGCTGGCAACAGCCCAACTAAAAAATTAAACTGGCTGCTTTTTTTGGGCGCTAAATACAAATTAAGCATAGAGCCCGTGCCCAGCATACTAATAGTATTTGATTGTGTTTCCTGAAGGTAGGGTAATTCTAAAATTCTTCTACTTACCTGTTCCAGTTTTTCTTTATTATAAAAGCTACCATTGGGAATGCCCAGATAACGATTTAAAAAAGCCTTAGAGATTTTTGCGTTGCCATAAATTCTTATACTATCAATATGATATAAAGGCCCTTTATTTACCTTTAACAGGGCATTTATTTTATCCTCTTTAAAACGGATACTGTCTAAATAAACCTGTGCAAACGGATAACCATTTTTTTCGTAATAATTTAAAAAACGAAATTGTATGGTTTGCAATTGCTGTAAATTGAGCAATTTATTAGAGAAATTTTTTTCAATAAATCCGCTCTCTGCAATCGCTTTTTTATCTATACTATCCGGCAATAGTTCTATCCATTGATACTGTTTACCCAAAAAAAGTTTAATGCCTGCAGATACGGTATCTTCCCATGTACTATCAACTGAAGCAGTGGGATAACCTTTAACGGTTAAAAAAGAAGTAAGGCTACTAATATATTGTCTGCATTGCATTGCAGAATTAAAAGTGGTTTGCAATTTTAATTCCTGCAGATTAAAGGCGGTATCTTTGTCAACCAGATGAATGTTTAATTTAAACTGTTGATTGCTGAGACCTGATAGCTGACAGCTGGCAGTTGGCAAAAAAATGCAACAGCAAAAAATTGCCAGCAGAATAAATTTATTGAATTGCTGTTTAAATTTTATCATCAATTATCAAATCTAAAATATTATCCCGACAGTTATTGGGATGTAACTAAAAACTTTGCCCGGCATTTACATACATATCCCATTTTGCAAGCAGGCCTGTAATTATTGTAATTTTCATTTTGCCACTTCTTTAAAACAAAAAGATGATTTGATTATTGCGCTGGTAAAGGAAATACAGCCAAGCCCCTATCCCCTAAAGGGGGAAATGGAGGAGATTGGTAAGGAAGTTATCAATACACTTTATTTTGGAGGGGGCACACCAAGTATTTTAAGTATTGATGATTTAAAAATAATTTTTGATGTGTTGGGTAAAAGGTTTGTTTTTGCAGATGACATTGAAATTACTTTGGAAGCTAACCCCGACGACATTACCGATTTAAAATTACAGCAATGGAAAGAAGTAGGTATTAACCGATTGAGCGTGGGAATACAAAGTTTTTTAGATGATGAACTTAAATGGATGAACCGGGCACACACTGCAGCAGAATCATTAGTTTGTATTGATAAAATTAAAGCAGCAGGTTTTACAAATTTTTCGGTTGATTTAATTTACGGATCGCCATTACTGAGTAATGATGAGTGGGGCCGGAATGTACAAACTGCACTTGAAAAAGAAATTCCTCATATCAGTTGCTATGCATTAACTATAGAACCTAAAACTGCTTTGGCCAAAATGATTACCCTAAAAAAGAAAGCGCCTGTAGATGCTGAAAAACAAGCACAGCAATTTTTATTATTAATGGACTGGATGGAGATAGCAGGATATGAACATTACGAAATAAGTAATTTTGCAATGCCCGGATTTAGAAGTAAGCACAATAGCAGTTATTGGTCAGGAGAAAAATATTATGGCTTTGGCCCGTCAGCGCATTCATTTGATGGAGAAAGCCGGAGATGGAATATTGCCAATAATGCTTTATATATTCAATCTGTACAAAAAAATATTATTCCGTTTGAACAAGAAATACTAACACAAACGCAGCAACTAAATGAATACATTATGACTTCAATAAGAACTATAGAAGGAATCAGTTTAGATTATGTTAGGGCAAAGTTTGGGGAACACAAAAGCAGTATCATTGAAGCTTCCTGCAACAAATATGAAAATACAGGAAAACTGATAAGAGAAAACAGGAAAATTATTTTAACAGCTTCAGGAAAATTATTTGCTGATGGAATTGCGGCAGATTTATTTCTGTGAATGGTGAAAACGTTTTCTTAAATACTTTACCAGTTCTGCAACTGATAAAAAAATAATCATTACCATTATTGCAGTGCTGCTGATATTTGAAAAAGAGAATGGCATCATTTTATTTTCTTCACTAAAGTTAATTCAATTTTTACACCAAAGTGCCTTCTATTTCGTTAAATCCTGTTTTGGCAGATAAATTTTTCCATAAAATTTTGTAAATAGCTTCTGCAATTGGCATATCTGCTTTTATGGTTTGATTGATTATGTACATGCATTTGCTGGCATTATATCCCTCTGCAACCATACGCATTTCTAACTGGGCAGCTTTTACAGCATATCCTTTACCAATCATATTGCCAAATGAGCGGTTGCGGCTGTGGAGAGAATAACAGGTTACTAATAAATCGCCAAGGTAAACTGAAGCAGCATAGTTAGCAGAACGATGTTCGGTGGTGTTTGTACGATGGTCTGTATGCCCCACTTCAATATTTTTTATGCCTGATTTGCGTAAAAAACTAGCCATTTCATCGGCACTGTTGGCTATTAATACGCTTAAAAAATTATCGCCATAATCTAATCCATGTGCCATGCCCGAACCTACGGCATAAATATTTTTTAAAATGGCCGCATACTGTACACCATAAATATCATTGTTTTCTATAGTATTTAAATAATCTGTTTTAAAATAAGTGCCCAGTTTCTTCGTAGTCTCTTCATCTATACCAGAAAAAGTTAAGTAAGATAATTTTTCTGCCGCAACTTCCTCGGCATGACAAGGGCCCAGTACAGCAAAATAATTTTTAAGATCCACATTAAATTTCTTCTGCAAATAATCGTTCAGTAATAGATTTTGTTCAGGCAAAATTCCTTTTATCGCAGATATAATTTTTTTTCCTTCAAATATTTTTTTATCCAACCCTTTTAAAACATCAACCGCATAAGCAGATGGCACAGCAATGAGAATGCAATCGGAATGCCGAATTACTTCTGCTGCGCTGGTAGTTAATTTGAGTTGGGTAACATCAAAATAAGCCGTTGGTAAATATTGCGGATTATGATGACGTGTTTGAATATGCTTAATAGCGGTTTCGCTGCGGTTAAACCAATAAATAGTATTACCATTATCGGTTAAAATTTTTGCAAGGGCGGTGCCCCAGCTGCCGCTTCCAAGTATTCCAAAAGTCATAGTTGATGGGTTAAGATAATAGCTCCCTGGTGTTAATGTTTTATTGAAGTTTACAATTAACTAAGTACCGTAAACAATTTTATAATCCCAGTTTATCTACTGCCAACTGTGCCGCAATCTGGCTGGCATCTTTTTTATTATATCCTTTTGCTTCGGCAATTAATTCACCGTCAACAGTTGCGCCAATGGTAAATAAACGCCGGCCGTTTTCAAATTTTTCATCCAGCGTTTCAAATTCTAATGACTTACCATTTTTATTGGCCCAGCCGTATAACTTATTTTTGATGTTGATTTCAATTATCTCCAGGTCATCAATAAAAAGATGGGGCATAATAATATATTTTTCCACCCACTTTTGAGTGCCGGCATAACCTTTATCTAAAAAAACTGCTCCTATTAATGCTTCTAGTGTATTACCAAATATCTGAGAAATTTTAAGGGAGTTATCGTACTTATTATAAAATGTAATTTTTTTAAGCCCCATTTTTAATGCAATATCATTTAGTATTTGCCGGTTTACCATTTTGCTGCGCATCTC
>JAYSTT010000197.1:0-1570 GCA_043719495.1 Ferruginibacter sp.
TGCTTCGCAGGTTGATATAATGGTTTATAATTCGGAGGGAAAGATAGTTTATAGATTTGCAGACCCACGATTACTTGGGATTCAGATTTATAATATACCTATGCGAAATTTATCAGCAGGGGTTTATGTTGTAAAAGTTAAAATAAACAACGGCGACCAAATAGTAAAAAAGATATTTAAAGCCACCAAATAGAAATAATAAGCAATATCTATTTTTTAAAAACCGCAGCAAACATAGTGTCTGCTTTTTTATCATAACCTGTTAATAATTCCATCTGTAACAATTGCAGGTGGAATTTTTCTTTAATGAAGTTTACCATATCTTCATTTTCATTTTTAAAAACAGAACAGGTTATGTAGATGAACAAACCGCCCGTTTGTAAATGCGGAATAACATTGCTTACAATTTGCTGCTGCATGGCTACATACACATCAATTGTTTTTCTTTTTAAGTAATACAATTGTTCCGGTGTGCGGCTCCAGGTGCCGCTGCCCGTGCAGGGTGCATCGCAAATGATTATGGAATATTGTTGATTTAATATTGAATATTGTTGAGAGAGATCAGCAATAAATGAATGGTAGCTCTTTATTCCGGCTGTCTCAAATCTTTGTTTAAGGTTTGATAAAATACTTTCCCTGATATCGGAAACAGTTAACTCAATATCTCCTTTTAAAATATCATAGACCAAAATTGATTTGCCGCCACTGGCGGCGCAGCAATCCCAAACATAAATAGGATGCTGGATACTTGATTCTTGATTCTTGATACCTGATACATGATACTTGATTCCATTTAAAACCTGTTGCGAGTTATAATCCTGTACAACAACTTCGGTATCTATTTCAAGTATGTTATCAACCTTAGTTGAATTGAGCAGTGCCAGGCAATCATCAAGCGGCATGTTAAATTCAATGCCGGCATCCTGTAATTTTTTTACTACAGCTTCTTTATTTCCCGGCCTTATCCGTAAAAACAAATCTGGTTGCTTAAAAAAAGAATACCTGAAAAGTTCAGCATCAATACCATTGCTTAATTCTTCTGCCCAGGGAAAAACATCTTCAGTGGTCAAGCCTGCTATTTCTATTTTTTCAGCAAGTGGTTTTGATATGATCTCGTTCCACTCCGGTTTATGAAATTGTAAAAAATCACTGCTTTTATCTTCGCATAAAAATACAGCGACAATTATTTTTTCCTCTACCGGCAACTGCGGTATCGCTTTGCCAAGGCGGTAAAAATTATAACAGAGTGTTGCAATTTGTTTTCTATCCTTACCTCCGTATTTTTTGTTTGCATTAAAATATTTCTTTAAAAAAACTGCGAAGGGTACATCACCTCGATATGAGTCAATAATTGTTTTTGCAGAATTTAGATAGGAGTGATAACGCATGAGGCAAAAATAAAACCTGCGGTTTTTGTGCAGACCTAAAATTATTTGGCTAAGAGGACTAAGGAGAAAATGAGAAAAAAGGGGAATACAGTTTTACCCGTTCAGCTCCTTTTCTCCTTTGTTCTCTTAGCTTATTTTTTATAACTCAAGTAAACTCTTCACCGGATCTTTACCAAACAACA
>JAYSTT010000198.1:0-3838 GCA_043719495.1 Ferruginibacter sp.
AATCCAGATAAACAACATACACTTGCAGCATCGGTAAGTATTTCCGGTACAGGACTGCATACAGGTATAAATGTAGATATGACTCTAAAGCCTGCTAATCCCGGGTTTGGTTTTCAGTTTCAGCGTATCGATTTACCGGGTATGCCCGTAATTAAAGCCGATTGCGATTTAGTAACTGAAACATCAAGGGGTACAACATTAGAACAGGGAAATACTAAAATAAGTACTGTTGAACATATTCTGGCCGCATTGGTTGGTATGGGAGTAGATAACTGTTTGATTGAAATAAATGGCCCCGAAATTCCTATTATTGATGGCAGCAGTGAACCCTTTGTAGAAATTATTGAGGAAACAGGTGTACAGGAACAGGATGCTGCAAAAGCATGGTATTCTATCGATACCAACATTACTCATTACGATGAAGTAAAAAGAGTGGACATGACGGCGCTTCCTGCAACAAATTACCAGGTAACTACTTTAATAGACTTTAACAGCCCTGTGCTGGGTACTCAACATGCCAGCTTAAAATCAATAAAAGAATTTAAAACTGAAATTGCCCCCTGCCGGACTTTTTGTTTTTTGCATGAATTAGAAATGCTGATAGATAATAACCTGGTAAAAGGTGGCGATATTAACAATGCCATTGTTGTAGTGGACAGGCCTGTTACCGATGAAGAAATGGCCCGCCTGGCAAAAGCATTTGGCCGTACCAAAGTAGAAGTTAAAAGTGAGGGCTATTTAAATAATTTAGAACTCCGCTTTCCCAATGAACCGGCACGCCATAAACTGCTTGATGTAATTGGCGACCTTGCTTTGATTGGTTATCCCATTAAAGCACATATTATTGCCAACAGGCCGGGGCACAGCAGCAATGTGGAGTTTGCAAAAAAAATAAAACAATACATCAAAAAAAATAAACACACTAAGGATATTCCTATTTACAATCCTAATCAGCCGCCCGTTTATACACAACAGCAAATTGAAAAAACACTGCCGCACCGTTATCCTTTTTTATTTGTAGATAAAATTATTGAGTTAAGCGACAGGCAAATAGTAGGTATTAAAAATGTAACCTTCAATGAATTTTTCTTTCAGGGTCATTTTCCCGGCAACCCTGTAATGCCCGGTGTGTTACAGATTGAAGCACTGGCACAAACAGGTGGGCTGCTTTGTATTAATGCTATGCCCGAAGGACAATATGATACTTATTTTTTAAAAATAGATAATTGCAAATTCAAGCAAAAAGTGGTGCCCGGCGATACCATGATTTTAAAAATGGAATTGATTGAACCCATTCGCCGTGGTATTTGTATAATGAGAGGAAGTGTTTATGTTGGTAATAAACTTTGTACCGAAGGAGATTTAACAGCGCAGTTGGTAAAGAGGAATTAAACCCCAACCCCTAAAGGGGCTTTTGATTATATTTGATTTTTAAACACTAAAATTCAAGTCCCTTTAGGGATTTAGGGCTTATGATTCATCCACACACTTACATACACCCCAGTGCAAAACTTGCTACTAACGTAAAGATTGATCCTTTCAGTGTTATTCATCCTAATGTAGAAATTGGCGAAGGCACATGGATTGGCAGTAATGTTACCATTATGGAGGGTGCAAGAATTGGAAAGAACTGCCGCATTTTTCCCGGGGCAGTTATAGCCGCCATACCGCAAGATTTAAAATACGAAGGCGAACAAACCACCGTAGAAATTGGAGACAATACTACCATTAGGGAGTTTGTAACGGTTAACCGTGGCAGCAAAGACAGGTGGACAACTAAAGTAGGCAACAACTGTTTAATAATGGCATACAGCCACATAGCGCATGATTGTATAGTGGGCAATAACTGTATAATGAGTAACAATACCCAAATGGCTGGCCATGTGGTAATGGGTGACAATTCTATTTTGGCAGGCATGTGTGCAGTACACCAGTTTGTACAAATTGGCCAACATGCTTTTATTGCCGGAGGTAGTTTGGTTAGTAAAGATGTGCCTCCTTATATTAAGGCCGGACGTACACCATTAAGCTATGCTGGTGTAAATTCTGTAGGCTTAAAACGCCGCGGTTTTTCTTTAGATCGTATTAACCAGGTACTGGATATTTACCGAATAATTTATAACAAAGGAATGAATACTTCTCAGGCATTAAATTATATTGAAGAAGAGTTTCCGGCAACAGATGAAAGAGATGAAATTGTAACTTTTATCAGGGAGAGCGGCAGAGGAATAATTAAACGCTTTACAAAGGGAAGTGGGGATGATGAGTAGCCCCTGTCCCCTGAAGGGGAACTAAGATTGCTACAACATTAGTAAACTGAAAAATTATTTAAATCAAACTGATGTAATTTTTTGGGACGAACATTTGCACTTTACTGGACTTCATTGGCGTCGCACTCTTGTACTGTATATCATTACTGAATTTTTATATAAGCGTATATAAACTTTAATATTTGTTAGCTTCTAATAATATAAAAGCTACTAAAAACTTGAACTCCCCCTTCGAGTTCCTTCTCCTGCAGGAGAAGGGTTGGGATGAGGTAATATGCAAATCATTTTAAACAACGTAGGCAAAAGATTTAACCGGGAGTGGATTTTTCGCCGCTTCACTTACCAATTTCAATCGGGTAAAACTTATGCTATCACTGGCTCTAATGGTTCGGGAAAATCTACCTTGCTACAGGTAATTGCAGGTTCATTTACGCACAACGAAGGCACTGTCGAAATAAAAAACGACCAACAATCAACTACCAACGAACAACTGTATTCCCATATTTCCATCGCCGCCCCATATTTAGAATTGATAGAAGAAATGACAGCAAAAGAAATGCTTCATTTTCATGCACAGTTTAAACCACTAATTACTTCACTTACTAAAGATGAAATGCTGGAAATTGTTGGCCTTACAACTGCCACCAACAAACAAATACGCTATTACAGCAGTGGCATGAAGCAGCGATTAAAACTGGCGCAGGCATTTTTAAGCAATACGCCCATTTTATTATTAGACGAGCCCACCACCAATTTAGATACCGATGGCATTGCTTTGTATCATCAGCTTATTGCAAATTATACAAAAGATAAATTGGTAATTGTAAGCAGTAACGACAAGCAGGAGTATGAGTTTTGTGAGGAAGTGATTGGGATTGGGGAGTATAAATAAAATTAATCCGCAATTATTTTATACGAGCTACCTTCAAAATAAATATTTTTCCCTGTTTTATAATTTTTGGTTACAAAACCACCAATAGATACATTTGAACCAATATTCAACTTGTTTTTAATAAAATTTAGGGATGCCCCTAAGCTAACTGTTTGCATCATTACATTTGGGAATCCTTCACCACTAAAATAAATTTCCACCCCAATCCCCTTTCTTGGTATAATAATGTTTGTGACTATCTTAATTGCTGTGTCAGAAAGTTGCGAAATCTTTATAACATTTCCTTCAATACCATTAAAATAAACTCTCGGCTTATCCTGCGAAAAACCTTTGCTCATTTGCAGAATTATGAAAACAAAAATTAAAATAATTTTTCTAGTCATTTTTTTAATAAAGTATTTTAGTAATCACTTTTCCACCACCTCAAACCCAATCCCCTCATAAATTACATTAACAGACAATGCAAACTCCAACCTTTCAAATTCAATAGTTTCATTTAAAGTTTCAAAAGTTTGGTATTGCCATATTTGGCTATCATTAATGCGGCTGTACACCTCTATCATTATTTCCTTTTGGGCAACTAATACATAATAATTAAGGCTTTCAATTTTTTTGTAGTATTTAAGTTTTACTTCTTTGTCATACAATGCAGTAGAGTCAGAAAGAACTTCAAAAA
>JAYSTT010000199.1:0-1569 GCA_043719495.1 Ferruginibacter sp.
TTTTGATTTTTGTAAGGCTAATTGTAACCGTTCAAAATCATTTGCTGTTTTGCCAAACAAATGTTCAAATTCTTTTGGATGTGGTGTAAGTATGGATAACTGAGGGATTAAGGCCAGCAATGTTTTTTCCCGGGCAATGGTATTTAATGCATCTGCATCAATCAGCATTGGTTTATTAAACTTTTTAAAGCTATCTTTTAATAACGCCGCATGTGTGCTGTGCAATCCAATACCCGGTCCAATACCAACAGCATTAAATTTGTCAATATTATCTGAAGTTAAAAGATACTTATCGCCGGCAACAATACACATTGCCTCGGGCACAGCAGTTTGCAAAATAGTATAGCCACATTCAGGAATATAACAGATTAATTTGCCTGCTCCGCTTCTTAAACATGCGTTGGCACTAAGTACTGCTGCCCCCATCATACCATAACTTCCGCAAAGCAATGCAGCATGACCAAAATTTCCTTTATGAGCAAATTTTTTACGGGGTTTATAAATGGATTTGATCATTTGCTGATCTGTTAATTCAAAAGCAGCATCTTCTTTGGCTTCAAATTTTTTATTCAGCCCAATATTTAAAATGTGAATATTGCCGCAATGGTCTTCATTTTCAGGTAATAAAAAAGCCAGCTTATAGTTTTGAAAGGAGAGTGTGTGAGTGGCTTTTATTGCAGTATTACCTTTGCATGAAGTATCTGGGGATAAACCGCTTGGCAAATCAATTGAAATAATATTTACTTTAGATTGATTGAGGTGATTTACCAATGCCGCACTAATACCCTCCAAAGGTTTATTTAATCCTGTTCCAAATAAAGCATCAATAATTATTTCGTCCCCTTTTATTACAGGAAAAAAATCCGGTGATTGAATAAAATGAATATCATTACTGCATTCATGCAACCTTGTTAAGTTAGATTGAAAATCCGAAGTGCCGATTTTCCCAAATTCCAGAATATAAACTGTAACTGAATATTTATTTTCTATCAGCATTCGTGCAATAGCCAGTCCATCGCCGCCATTATTACCCTTGCCACAAAAGATATGAAAGTGAGATGAAGAATAGTTCTGTGGTGACATCCACTGCACACAGCTTAATGCAGCTCTTTCCATTAACTCTATTGACTTTACAGGTTCGTTGGCAATGGTAAAAGCATCCCATTGTTTTATTTGTGCAGTTGAAAATATTTTCATGCATTAAAGTTACAAAACATAAATAAGGATTGAAAGCAGGCCGTTTTATTTAACTGATATTTGCTGCTTGAGCCAATGCTGATATTTTCTGATGCAATGCCAATACCTGTGGTATCAGTAATTCCTGCTCATCATTTGTGATTATAAAATCGCAGAGCCGCATTTTAATGGTTTCGTCAATTTGTTTATTCATTCTTGCTTTTACTTCATCAAGGGTAATATTATCACGCTGCAGGGTGCGTTGTATGCGTAATGGGGCTGGAGCGTAAACTCCAATAACATAATCTAACTGCTCATGTGCACCACTTTCAAAAATAAGTGCCGCTTCTTTTATTGCATAGGGAGTGGTTTGTTTTTGCATCCATTGTTCTG
>JAYSTT010000200.1:0-9344 GCA_043719495.1 Ferruginibacter sp.
GAAACGCAGGTTAAACCAAAAGAAAAAGAAGTAACTGGCGAAGAGTTAAATGCAATGATGCATAATCATCAGCACTAAACCAGTAATATATTCGGAAAGAATGTATGGATATATTTTTTTATAGTTTTATCTCCTCATCACTATCATCAAAAAAATGAAACTCGGTAAGGTGGTAATTTGTATTTTCCTTAAGTTTAATTTTTTGCTTGAATTTGCGTTTCCATTTACGAAGCCTGGAAGTAAATATACCTTTAGTAAGATATGCGTATAAAATGGGATGCACTTCCACCGTTAAACCTTTATGTTTTTGCATTATAAGATAGTTCAGGTTCTTTTCTATCTCATCTTCCAGTATTAGTGTAGAAGAAATTTTTCCTGTGCCTTCGCAGCTTGGACAAATTTCTGTAGTATTAATGGTCATTTCAGGTTTCATGCGCTGGCGTGTAATTTGCATTAAACCAAATTTGCTTATTTGCAATACTGCATGTTTAGCCCTGTCGCTACGCATGTATTGCTCCATTGAGTCGGCAAGCTTCTTTTTGTTTTCCATCAGCTTCATATCAATAAAGTCAACAACAATAATGCCGCCCAAATCTCTAAGGCGCAATTGCCTTGCAATTTCTTCAGCTGCCTCCAGATTAGTTTCCAAAGCATTTTGTTCCTGATTATTACCTACGCTTTTATAACCGCTGTTTACATCAATTACATGTAATGCCTCAGTATGCTCTACAATTAAATAAGCACCGCTGGGAAGGTTAACTGTTTTGCCAAAAGCGGCTTTCACCTGTTTGGTAATTCCAAAGCTGTCAAAAATTGGGGAGCCATTATTATAAAATGAAACTATATCTGCTTTATCAGGCGCAATTCGCTGAATATAAGTTTTAGTATCGCTGAAAATATTTTTATCGTTTACAACAATCTTATTAAAATCTTCACTTAACAGATCTCTTAAAATGCTGGTGGTTTTACCCAACTCATTTAAAATTCTTGTTGGCGGAGTTGCACTTTTTAAATTGGTTTGTATCGATTTCCATGTAGCAATCAAACTGAGTAAATCCTCATGCAATTCAGCAGTATGTTTTCCTTCTGCTGCTGTACGAACAATTACCCCTAAATTTTTTGGTTTAATAGCTTCAATAATTTTTTGTAATCTTTTCCTTTCGTCTGATGAATGAATTTTACGGGAAACGGCAACAATATCGTTAAATGGGGTAACAACTACAAAACGGCCAGGCAAGGAAAGCTCACAACTGAGGCGTGGGCCTTTTGCAGCAATGGGTTCTTTTAAAATTTGTACTAAAATATTAGGCTTACCGCTAAGGATTTCGGTAATTTTTCCTGTCTTTACAATTTCGGGTTCTACTTTAAATTTGGAAAAATCAAAACCAATTTCACTTTTATCGTTAATAGCTTCGGTAGTAAATTTTAATATAGATCGAACGTATGGGCTCAGATCGGTATAATGCAGAAAAGCATCTTTTTCAAACCCTACATCAACAAAGGCGGCATTTAAACCCGGAATTAATTTTTTAACTTTTCCCAGATACAAATCTCCCACGCCAAAAGTTGCATCAGTTTTTTCACTGTGCAACTCCACAAGCTTTTTATCTTCCAGCAAGGCAATTTCAACTCCTTGTGGTGCAGCATTAATAATAAGTTCTTTGGTCAAGGATAAATTTTTAAAAGACCATTCATCATGAAAAGCAAACATAACTGCATGCATCTGTGACGCTATCAAATTAACGGCAATCCTGTAATGCATACAGATAAATATGCCGGGAAGAAGATTCCCGGCACCAGTAAGAAAAAGGATTACTTCTTCTTATGGCGATTCTTTCTTAAACGTTTTTTACGCTTGTGTGTTGCAATTTTATGTCGTTTTCTCTTTTTACCACAAGGCATAAATAGTCTTTTTTGTGTTTAAAATAATATTTTTAATTCGTTGTATTCTTTTATTGTAATTCCTTTATCCTTTCGTCAATCTCTTTGCCATACTGAGGATTATTTGCCACTCTTTTCATTGCCTGATACCACTTAATTGCTTCAATCTTGTCTCCTTTATTAGCATAAGTATCAGCTAAAAAGGCAATAGCTTCCAAATTATCTGGCTGAGCTTTAATTACTTTAGTTAAACGGTCAATAGCTTTATCATATTGCCCCGATACAAAACCGCCAATCCCTAAAACCATTTGTGCTTTCATGTTATTAGAATCTTTTCTAACAACAGCCAGCAACTGCTGAATACCTTTCATGGTTTCTTCCGGTCTTCCAGTACTGCCTTTAGCAAATATGTAGCAACTTCCTAATCCAATTTTTAAATCGTCTTTCTCAGGGTTTAACTTAATAGCCTGCTCAAATAATTCAATGGCTTGTTCTTTTTTCCAGTTTAATTTTGCTTCATCATGTTCGTCATGTGCTTGCCTAAGACTATTCAAAATTAATTGGGCAGCAAAGGTGAGGTTTTTTTCTGAATTATCCAACTTAGCTGCCTCAGATAAATAATAAGCATAGGGTTCAAATAATTGGATACTATCTTTCCAAAAGTTAGCAAGCTGGTTATTGGCTGAAATTTGCTGATTAAGTACATCGCCCCGCGTTACACTATTTTCTAATTTACCAAGTGTAACTATCTGTGCAGCAGTAAGTTTTTGTTTTGCTTCATTAATATATTGTTTTATATTAAATGGTGGAATTGTTGTTTTTGCTTCTGCTATGGCTGTGTTACTTTTTATTGCAACAGTACGGCCAAAAAAGAAAAGCATTGCTACCAGAATTAAACCTGTTGCAGCAATCAATAACTGTTTATTCATAACTGTTTATCCCTATTATTTAGGGAACAAAGGTACATTAGTCTTCGCTTTCCTCGTGGTTTTCTGTACTCTCTTTAATGTTTTTAGAAGCTTTTATTTCCTGCATGAACTCTTTGGCAGGCTTAAAGGCGGGAATAAAATGCTCTGGTATTGCCACAGCTATATTTTTTTTAATATTACGGCCAATTTTAGCAGCTCTTTTCTTAATAATAAAACTACCAAACCCCCTTATATAAATATTTTCTCCTGATGATAAAGATTTTTTAATTTCTTTAAACATTGTTTCCAGTGTTACCAAAACATCTACTTTGGGTATGCCTGTTTTTTCGGAAATTTGATTAATAAGGTCTGCTTTTCTCATAATAAAGTTTTTATATTTCTTTTAGAAAAGTACAAAAAAGGGTTGAAAATTCCAAACAAGTTGATGATTATCAGCTACTTTGTTGTAAACAAATATAAGTATTTTTTGTTTAAAACTGAATAAACAGTTGATTATTAATGATATGTGTTTTATGATTTATGTATAGATTAATTGTTGGCAATAGCTTTATAAAAAGGGATATAAGAATATGGGAACTAAGAAAATGAATTTTACCAGCAGGCTATTAATATGGAATAGTACCATAAATAACCGCCCAATGCCCTGGAAAGCTGAAAAAGACCCCTATAAAATATGGTTAAGCGAAATTATTTTACAACAAACAAGGGTAGAGCAAGGCTGGGATTATTACAATCGTTTTATAATGGCTTTTCCTACAATTGACAAGTTGGCCAAAGCAAGGGAAACAGCAGTTTTTAAAATGTGGGAAGGTTTAGGATACTATACCCGATGTAAAAACCTGATTACAACTGCCAGATTTATTGTAAAAGAATATGGAGGAAAATTTCCGGATAATTATGAAGCTATTTTAAATCTTAAAGGAGTTGGGCCCTACACCGCTTCAGCCATTGCTTCTTTTGCTTACAATTTACCCCATGCAGTTGTTGATGGAAATGTTTTCAGGGTTTTATCCCGGTTTTTTAAAAACAATACTGCAATTGACAGTACCGAAGGAAAAAGTATATTTTCTAAACTTGCCAATGCGCTATTAGATAAAAAACAGCCAGGTATTTATAACCAGGCTTTAATGGATTTTGGCGCAGTAGTATGTAAACCAAAATTACCAGAATGCAAAAAGTGCCCACTTAAAAGCATGTGTGGTGCTTATTTAAATGATCTGGTAAACACTTTGCCTGTAAAAGAAAAAAAGATTACTCAAAAAACGCGTTGGCTTTATTATTTTTTAGTTGAACATAATGGTAAAATGTATGTTCGTAAGCGCAGTACTAAAGATATTTGGGAAAATTTGTATGAGTTTTTCCTGATTGAAGCACCTGCAGCAACTGGGGTAGATCAATTTAAAAAAATGCCTTTGTTTAAAAAGCTTTTAGGTAAAACTGATTTTAGTGTAGAAACAATTTCAAAATTATATAGCCAAAAATTAACTCATCAAACTATAAATGGGCAGTTTATAAAAATAAATTTAAAAAAAAGGGTACAATTAAAGGGATACCGGGCAGTTTCAAAAACAGAACTGGAGACACTACCTTTTCCAAAATTCATAACAACCTATTTGAAAGATAAAAATGTATCTTTAAATTTGTTATAGCGCAGGAATTATAGGTGCAAATTCTTAAAATAAATTTTATGAGAGGCGTAAACAGGGTAATGCTTATTGGAAATTTGGGTAAGGATCCCGATATTCAGTTTTTGGAAGGTAATATTGGGGTAGCTAAATTTTCTTTAGCAACCACCGAAACTTTTAAAGACAGAAGTGGCAAACTCATTTCTCAAACTGAATGGCATACTGTTGTATTATGGCGTGGCCTTGCAGATTTGGCACAAAAGTATTTACATAAGGGAAGTCTTGTTTATATTGAAGGCCGTTTAAAAACCCGTAGCTGGGAAGATAAAGAAGGGAATAAAAAATTTGCCACTGAAATTGTGGGTGACAATTTAATTATGCTGGAAAAAAGAAGTGATGGGAGTATTCCCACTGCCGGTATTGAAGGCATGGAAGGTATTGGGGGGGGGCCGGATATTCCACATGTTGATGATAGTACTGAAAGATTACCTTTTTAAAATAGATATTTTACATTGGTATTTAATTTGTAAAATTTCAATTTATAACTTTTCAATTGTTGATATAAAAATTTAATTTTGGATTATCATTCGGTCATTGGGGACATTAACTATTTTTCATTAACCTTATTGGCAATAACTCCAGCAGCTAATATTATACTTATTTTTATAGCGGTAATATTATTTTCTATTTCATTTTTAGTGGCTGGCTCCGAAGTAGCATTTTTTTCTCTTACTTTTAAAGATATTAATATACTTAAAACAAAGCAACAACCTGCTTACAGGCGCATTGTTAATTTGTTGGAACAGCCAAAGACATTGTTGGCTTCAATGCTGATAACAAACAGTTTTGTAAACATTGGCATTATTTTAATCTCCAACATTTTAATTGAGGGTTGGATTGGTGGTTTAAAGTTTAGTTTTTTAATTTTGTTTTTAATTAAAGTAGGGGCAGTTACTTTTTTATTAGTATTATTTGCTGAAGTATTGCCGAAGGTTTGGGCAACACACCATAAAATTTGGTTTGCTGCAACTGCATCGCTTGTAGTTGAAATATTCAATAGTATTTTTTACCGCTTTAGCAAACGTATGGTGAGGATGAGTGATGGCATAGAAAAAAAATTCTCATCAGATAATACATCTGCAATGGACAGCAGGCACTTAGATTATGCTATAGACCTGTTGCCCGACCATGAAGCCACTGTTGAAGAAAAACAGATTTTAAAAGGTATCAGAAAATTTGGCAACACTACCGTAAAGCAAATTATGCGTACCCGGCTCGATGTTAGTGGTATAGATATAAACAGCAACTTTGCTGCAGCTATTAAAAAAGTAGAAGAATTACATTATTCCCGTCTGCCTGTTTATAAAAATAATTTAGATGAAGTAGTTGGTATGCTGCACACCAAAGATTTGTTACCACATTTAAACGAGGCGGATAATTACGATTGGCACCAACTGATGCGACAGACCAATTTTGTTCATGAGCAAAAACTAATTGAAGATTTATTGCAGGAATTCAGAACGCGTAGAAATCATTTTGCAGTAGTAGTGGATGAATTTGGTGGTACCAGCGGTATAGTTACACTGGAAGATATTATGGAAGAGATAATTGGGGATATAAAAGACGAATTTGATGATGAAGAAAGTGTTAATAAAAAAATAGATGATTTTAATTATATTTTTGAGGGTAAAACAATGATTAATGATGTATGTAAAGCGATGAATTTAGCTGTGGATACATTTGAACATGTAAGAGGCGACAGTGATTCCCTTGCGGGGCTTGTACTGGAAATTGCCGGAGAATTTCCGGAAGTAAATGAAGAAGTGGTAAGCGGCCATTTTATTTTTGTGCCTTTAGAAATAAATAAAAACAGGATCGATAAGGTGAAAATTATTTTAAAACAGCAAGGTGCTTTATAAATCATCAGCTAAAGAGGACATTTTAAAAATACAAAATGCAAAATATTTTTTCCATATCTAAAGTCTCCTTTTGTTTGTTATCCATGGCATGTAGCCAATTGTTTTATTCCTGCAATTCCACTTACACTTCAAAGAAAAAAGGTTATTTTAAAGTAGATTTTCCAGAGAGGAAATACATAAGCTTTAAGCAGGAAGGATTTCCATATACATTTGAATATCCGGTATATGCAAATATTATTAAGGACAGCACTTACTTTGACAGTAATCCTGAAAACCCTTACTGGATAAATATTGATTTTCCCCAGTTTGGTGGAAGGATATTTTTAAGTTATAAAATAATTGGCGGTAAAGCGATTTATAAAATAAAAAAAGCCGACGGCACTTATATAGACTCTGCTGCAATAAATGTATTTGATAAAATGGTAAATGATGCTTTTAATCTTACTAATAAAAACCAGGCCATTACCAATTCAATTAAAGATAGTGTTATGCATACAGCAAACGGGGTTACAGGCGTTTTTTTTAAAGTTGGGGGTAATGCAGCAACTGCAAAACAGTTTTTTTTAAGCGATACTACTAAAAATTTTATCCGGGGTGCTTTGTATTTTGATGTAACCCCCAATGCTGATTCATTACGGATGGCGCAAGATTTTTTACAAGCTGATATTGACCATATGATAAATACTTTCAGATGGACAAATAAAAATGCCCCTGCAAAAATAACTTCCAGAGAGAAATTGCCTGCAGCAACATTTAAGAATACTGCACCTGAATTGGAAAATAAAAAATAAATTATCGGTTTTCCTCTTTAACAGTCTATTCAATTTTTTACAATAACAAACCAAAAAATATAACCGGTATCCGGAATAATGCAGCAAATAATAGCGGATGCTGTTTTGCAGTATTCATTGGTTGCTGTTAATCATTAAGAGTTATTTGGATTATGAGATGAAGCGAAGAAAATTTATCCATGAAAATATAATTACAAATTTGTTGTGGGTTTGTATTTGCCAATGCAAAAGGGATTAATGTGGTTGAAAACCTTCACCCTATTGAAACAGATACCCCAATGAAGATTTGTATAAAATATTTTTGTCTGGTAGTAGTGAAAAGGGGAACAGCAATTGAACAATAACCGATAGCCTTTGTTTAAATAATTTAAAAAATATTTCCTGCATGATTGTTGTAAATTTGCCGCCATGATTGCAATAGACAATATATTGGTAAGCGACCAGATTGTGAAGGAACAATTTGTTTGCGACCTTAGTAAATGCAAAGGTGCCTGCTGTGTAGATGGCGATGCAGGTGCGCCTTTGGAAGAAGGGGAATTGAAAAATATTAATGATGTATTTGATAAAGTGTTGCCTTACTTAAATGCTGAAAGTAAAAAAGAAATAGAAAGGCAAGGGCGTTATGTTTATGATAAAGAATACGGCTGGGTTACACCAACTATTGAGAGTAAAGTTTGTGTATACGGTATTAAAGATGAAAAGGGCATTGTAAAATGCGGTATAGAGCAGGCATATCTTGATGGAAAAATACAATGGAAAAAACCTATTAGCTGTCATTTATTTCCTGTAATTACTAAAGAAAGTAAACGCAGCGATAACATTTACGTAAATTACGAACCACGGCTGGATAATTGTAAAGCAGCCTGCAGTTTGGGCAAACAATTAAAAGTGCCGGTATATGTTTTTTTAAAAGAATCGCTGATTCGTAAATTTGGACAAAAATTTTATGATGCTCTTGATGCCACAGCAAAACATTTAAACTGTTTATAGCTATAAATTTGGCTTTATATTATTAAAAATTATGAAAAAGAATATCGTTTTATTTGCTACTTATTACTTGTTACTTATCATTTTTGCCTCCTGCTCCGTAAACAAAGCAGACATTGACAACAGCCTTAAAAAATATTTTGATGATAATAAAGTAGATGGTTGTTTTACTTTACTAAACAATGCTGATGGAAAAGTTACGGTATATAATATGCAATTAGATACGCAACGCTTTACACCGGCATCTACTTTTAAAATTGTTAACTCTTTGATTGGTTTGCAAACCGGAAGAATTACTAATGAAGCCATGCTTATAAAATGGGATGGAAATGTTCGTATTTTTCCTGATGGGGACACAGCAAAGGCCTGGAATAAAGATATGACTATGACGGAAGCATTTAAAGTCAGTAGCGTTCCTTATTACCAGGAAGTAGCGAGAAGAATTGGAAAAGATACCATGCAAGCCTGGATTGACAGTATTGGTTATGGGAATAAAAGTATTAGTGGCCCGGTAGATTCTTTCTGGTTGAATAATAAATTAAAAATTTCGCCGGATGAACAATTGGGTTTAATGAAAAGATTATACTTTGACCAATTGCCATTTAGAAAAAGTGTACATGAAGCGGTTAAAGGCGTAATGCTGCAGGAAGATAATACGGCATACAAATTGAGTTATAAAACAGGCTGGGGATTTGATGAACAAAAAAATAATATTGGCTGGCAGGTAGGCTGGATTGAAGAGAATAACCATGTATACTTTTTTGTGACATTAATTAAAGCAGGGAAAGCTGCTATTGATATGCCTGCCATACGTAAAAATATAACCACCGGTATTTTAAAGCAGCTGGGGTTTTTTGAAGGGAGGAAATAGAATAAATACGCTAAACTAATAGTAAACTGATTGGGTAAGGCTTTAATTTAATAACCATCATTTTTAACAGTTCGTTTATGGGCATATTTGCTAATTTACAACTTACATTATGTTTCGTTTTCAACATTTAGAATACTTTGTTGCTTTGTCAGCCATTCCTGTTTTGGTAGTATTATATTTCCTCGTATTAAACTGGAAAAAGAAAACCATAACAAAAATTGGCGATGAACGGTTGGTGAAAGAAATGATTAATAATTATTCTACTCACCGCTTTGCTGTAAAATTCCTTTTAATTATAACTGCTTTTACAGCGGGTGTTTTTGCACTGGCTAATTTACGTT